>CAVHML010000093.1:1526-9105 GCA_963636905.1 bacterium | reverse complement strand
CCACCGATAATCCACTGGCTGCGCTTCACGAGATAGTGGTCGAGAGTCTTCAGCTCGGTGCAAGTGGGGCATCCGGCTGCTGCTCCAGCTGCAATCAGCGGCTTCAGCTTGGCAGCTGCTGCCTTAGAAGCGTCGGCGTCGTCCTTGCCTGCGAGCCACTCCTGTGCAGCCTCCTTGAAGTCGGCGGGAGTCTTGGCGTCGGCGATGGCGTCATTGAGAAGCATAGAGATGCGCTCCTTCATCTTCTTGTTACCCAGTACCATACCCATACCGAACTCGCAGAAGTCCTCAAACAGTGAGTTGTTGAATGCAGGACCGTGACCCTCGGCATTGGTTGTGTAAGGAGTAGAAGGAATGGATGCGGAGTAGATTGAAGAACATCCCGTTGCGTTGGCAATCATTTCGCGGTCGCCGAAGAGCTGGGAGATGAGTTTCACATAAGGAGTCTCACCGCAACCAGAGCAAGCACCAGAGAACTCGAACAGAGGTTGTGCGAACTGAGAGTTCTTCACGTTGCTCTTGATGTCTATGAGGTTCTGCTTGCTTGTCACTTTGTGCACGAGATATTCCCAGCGAGCGGCCTCTGCGTCGTTGCCTGTGAACGGCACCATTGTGAGAGCCTTGCCCGTCTTGGGATTGCCCGGGCAGACATCAACACAGTTGCCGCAACCGAGACAGTCGAGAACGGAGGGTTCAATAACGAAGTGCATGCCCTTCATTGCTGCGGGAGCCTTCATTTCGAGTGTGGGAGCGTCGAAGCCCTTCAGCTCCTCGTCGGTCAGAACGAACGGACGGATGGCAGCGTGAGGACAAACGTAAGCACACTTGTTGCACTGGATGCAGTTTTCTGCGTTCCACTCGGGAACGAAAGCCTCCACACCACGCTTCTCGTAGGCGGCTGTACCTACCTGCCAAGAACCGTCAACGGTGTCGTGCTTAACGAAGTCTGACACCTTCAGCAAGTCGCCGGCCTGTGCGTTGATAGGACGAACGAGTTCCTTAACGAATGCGGGAGCGTTGTCTTCCTTAACGGCATCGTCAGCCAGGTTGGCCCAAGCGGCATCGATGGCCAGAGTCTTGTACTCGCCACCACGGTCAACGGCTGCGTAGTTCTTGTCAACCACATCCTGACCCTTCTTGCCATAAGACTTCACGATGAACTTCTTCATCTGCTCAACGGCCAGGTCAACAGGTATCACGCCTGTGATGCGGAAGAATGCGCTCTGAAGAATGGTGTTGGTGCGGTTGCCCAGACCAATCTCTTGAGCTATCTTGGTAGCGTTGATATAGTAAACGGTGATGTTGTTCTGTGCGAAGTAGCGCTTCACCTTGTTGGGGATGAAGTTAACCAGTTCGTCGCCCTCGAAGATGGTGTTGAGCAGGAACGTACCGTTCTTGCGCAGACCGCGAGTCACGTCGTACATGTGCAGGTAAGCCTGAACGTGGCAAGCCACGAAGTTAGGCGTATTCACCTGATATGCAGAGTGGATGGGTGTGTCGCCGAAGCGGAGGTGCGAACAAGTGAAACCACCGGACTTCTTAGAGTCGTAAGAGAAGTATGCCTGGCAGTGCTTGTCGGTGTTCTCGCCGATAATCTTAACCGAGTTCTTGTTGGCACCAACGGTACCGTCGGCTCCCAGACCATAGAACTTAGCCTCGAACAAGTCGTCGCCACCCATAGGAATCTCCTCAACCTGGGGCAGAGAAGTGAATGTAACGTCGTCTACGATACCCACGGTGAAGTGGTTCTTAGGCTCGGGCAACTCAAGGTTGTTGAACACAGAGATAATCTTTGCAGGAGTTGTATCAGAAGAACCGAGACCATAGCGGCCACCAACGATAAGAGGCTTGTTCTCAACGTCGTAGAAAGCACTCTTGATGTCAAGGTACAGAGGTTCGCCTTCGGCTCCCGGCTCCTTTGTGCGGTCGAGAACGGCGATGCGCTTCGTCGTCTTTGGAACGGCAGCGAGCAGGTGCTTAACTGAGAACGGGCGATAGAGGTGAACACTGATCATACCTACCTTCTTTCCCTGTTTGGTCAAGTAGTCGATAGCCTCGCGTGCAGCTTCCGAAGCCGAACCCATAAGGATGATTATGTTCTCTGCATCCTTGGCTCCATAGTAAGAGAAGAGGTGATACTCACGGCCAGTAATCTTGCTTATCTCACCGAGATAGTGCTCCACAACTTCGGGTACTTTGTCGTAGTACTCGTTGCAAGCCTCACGGTGTGTGAAGAATGTCTCAGGGTTCTCGGCTGTTCCGCGTGTCAGAGGACGCTCAGGAGAGAGCGCACGGTCGCGGAAGTTCTTGATGTCTGCCGGATCTACGAGCTTTGCGATGTCTTCCTGCTCCATCACCTCCACCTTGTGGTATTCGTGAGAAGTGCGGAAACCGTCGAAGAAGTTGATGAAAGGCACGTGGGTCTTGAGTGTTGCCAGGTGAGGAACAGCGGTGAGGTCCATCACTTCCTGTACAGAACCAGAGCAGAACATTGCGAAACCTGTCTGGCGGCAAGCCATAACGTCCTGGTGGTCGCCGAAGATACACAGCGAGTGCGAGGCAAGTGTACGTGCCGAAACGTCGAATACGCAAGGCAGAAGCTCACCTGCAATCTTGTACATGTTGGGTATCATCAGCAGCAATCCCTGCGATGCTGTGAACGTAGTGGTGAGAGCACCAGCCTGAAGCGAACCGTGAACGGCGCCGGCCGCACCGCCTTCCGACTGCATTTCCTGCACACTGACGTTCTGACCCCACAGGTTCTTGCGCCCGCGGGCAGCCCATTCATCAACGTGCTCTGCCATCGGTGATGACGGAGTGATAGGGTAGATGGCGGCAACTTCCGAGAACATATAGCTCACGTGGGCTGCTGCCTCATTACCATCACAAGTGATAAATTTCTTTTCTTTAGCCATTTTAGATAAAATATTAATGAATAAACTTTTTAGATCCGGTATTTAGTATCGTTTAGTTGTCCTCTGTTTTATACATTATTATAATATAGGAAGCCGAACGGTCAGTACAGGAAGCCGAAGAGCCACAGCGGTATTTGTTTTCCCTTGCCTATTTCGGTGTTGTACCGCGCGTATATCGTGTTCGGGGCGTATCTTAGTTTGGCCGAACCCTGGGCGTTGCACACCCGGAACTTCATGCTTCCGTCCACGGTGTAGAAGTTTTCCCGTCCGCCTTGGGTTATCTTGTGGTCTTTCCACATGGTGTTCACGAAGAACGTCTCCATGATGTCCTGCTCCGTAACGTTGATGGGATAGATGGCATATATCAGGTTCGGGTTGTGCAGCATGACCTTTGACGGCTTCTTGGGGAAGTCTTGGCCGGTCTTGGGGTATATCATGTTGATCAGGCGGGCGTCGGCCAGATACTTTATGTAGTTCATCACCGTGGCGCGGCTGGTCTGTATCTCGTGCGCAAGCGTACTGATGTTGGGAGCCTTGATGCCATCTACGGCCAGCAGATAGAACAGTTTCTTTATTTTTGTCAGGTATTTGAGTTCGATTTGTTTTATCAGAAGTATATCGACTTCGGTCATCATGCTCATCGTTTTCAGCAGGTTTTCGGAGTAGTTCCTGTTTTCCTGGTAGAAAGGATAGAAGCCGTGGTGCAGGTAGTCCTTGAAGTATTTGTTCGGAGACACTGCAGGGAGTATCTGTTTCACTATGCGTTCGTGCCCCGATATTATCTCGTCAAGAGTGTAGGGCTGGAAGTTGCTGCCCGTTTCCCGGTTGAGGAACTCGCGGAAAGAGAACCCTCTCAGGTTGTAACTCTTCACTATGCCGTTCAGTTCCGGGTTCTCGTCCTTCAGCCGCATGACGCTTGAGCCGGTGAAAACTATCTTCAGTTTGTCGTAATTGTCGTGACACCGGCGCAGTTCCCGGCTCCAATCCGGCTGCTTGAACACCTGGTCAATGAGCAGAACCCGTCCGCCGTTCTTGTAGAACTCGCCCGCAAAGTCCGATATGCCGCGCCCCTGGAAGTAGAAGTTGTTCATGTTCACATAGAGGCAGCGCCTGTCGTTCACGTCAAAGTTCTCCTTTGCATATTGCAGCAGGAAGGTTGTCTTGCCTATACCCCGCGTCCCCTTGATGCCTATCATCCGTGCGCTCCAGTCTATCTCGTCCATCAGCCGGCGGCGGATTTTGGAGTTGGTGTGCTCGACCAGATATGTATGGGTCTTGAAGAAATCTTCCATGCTCTTTGTCAGACAGCTTTAATCAGTTGCAAAGTTAATACTTTATTCGAGAAATGCAAACTCTATGTTGCAAAATATCGGGGAAAGAGATGCCGTCCCGACCGTTTTTGTAAAAAGACTTTCCCGTTGCGCAGAATAACCCCGGCAGGTTTTGATTTGCAAGCCGCCCGTTTGCGGTGCGTAAACAGGCCGTTTAGACATCGTAAACAGGCCATTTAGACTCCGTAAACGGCCTGTTTGTGACCCGCAAATGGGCGGTTTGTGAAAATAGCTGGCTGTCAGGGATTTGCAGAGATGCCGTATTTGGCCTTGCAAGGCAGGGACTTTACGGTATAATGCAAGGTTTTTCGTTACATGGTGTAAGGCTTTTTGCCTTACAAAACACCCGTTATGCATCTTCTATACCGCACGGCGAGCCACGGGGAACCGTTGCCGGAAAGTTGCGTTTCCGCCACTTCCCGCCGCTTTCTCCCCAAACCATTGGGGGTAAAATTGGGGAAAAGGTTGTAAATTTGCATTGTTGAAGAACGTAAAACAGCGCATACGGCAATGACACTGCACATATTCAATCCCGAACACGACCTCGTTCTGGCCGGAAACTCGGCCAATTTCACGGCTCCCCACGCCGCCCGGCAGTTGAAGACCGGGCTTGGCTTCCTTCCTGCCCTGTGGGCTTCTGACGGCGATGCGGTGCTTGTCGAGGATCGTGACTACGCCTTGAAGGCACTGAAGCGGGCTTCGGTTCAGGCAGAGCGGCAGTTTGAACGTGTCTGGTTCATCGAACCGTCAGGTCTCTCGTCCCTTTGTTTCTCGCGGATTGAGCCTTGGGGCTGGGATGTGGCCTTGTGCAACTTCCTTTTGCGCCACGGTGTTGACAAGCAGTTGCTGCCCGACTTGGAACAACTCGACGCCTTGCGCATGATGTCGCACCGCCTCACGTCGCACAAGTTGCTGGACTGCCTTTCAGGAACGGACGGACTGGTGGGACAGTCGTTCGCGTGTACGTCTATGGAGGAGGTCTCCGGCTGCGTCAGCCGCTTGGGACAGGCCGTCATAAAGGCTCCCTGGAGTTGCAGCGGGCGCGGTTTGAGGTTTGTGGACGGCGACATAAGCGAGCCGCACCTGCACGGATGGATAAAAAACATGCTGGCTGCGCAGGGAAGTCTCATGGTTGAGCCGTATTACAGGAAGGTGAAGGACTTCGGAATGGAGTTCTCTTGCGACGGCAACGGGCGCGTTTCCTACGAAGGACTGTCCCTGTTCGACACCGTAAACGGGGCTTATACGGGCAATATCATAGCTACCGAGCAAGCCAAACTCGAAATGATAAGCCGCTATGTACCAGCCGCATTGCTCGAAAAGATAAAGGAAAGCATCTGCAACTTCACGGCCGGCGAACTTGGCGGACGCTATACGGGGGCGTTTGGCGTTGACATGATGGTCGTGCCTTGTGCAGACCGCGACGGTTTCCTTGTGCATCCGTGTGTGGAAATCAACCTGAGGCGCACCATGGGGCACGTGGCCTTGAGCCTGTCCCCTGCTGATGACGACATTAAAAAGGTGATGCGGATAACCGCAGACGACAATTACCAACTGAAAATAAAACCATTATGAAACCAAAACTTTTGCTATTGACCCTGACAGTGTCGTGCATTACGGCACAGGCGCAGTATCGTTCGCAGGTGTGGAGTCCCGACAACGGCGACGGAACCTACACCAATCCTGTGATAAACGCCGACTACAGCGACCCCGACGTGTGCGTCGGCGCGTCAGGAACCGACTTCTACCTTACGGCAAGCTCGTTCAACCATCTGCCCGGACTGCCCGTCCTGCACTCCAAAGACCTCGTAAACTGGACGATAGTGGGTCATGCGCTCAAGTCGCTCGAACCGAAAGAGGTGTTCGACAAGCCCGCCCACGGCATGGGAGTGTGGGCACCGTGCATAAGATACCACCAAGGCGAGTACTATATCTATTGGGGTGACCCCGACTATGGCGTGTTCATGGTGAAGACAAAAGACCCGGCCGGCGGGTGGGAGAAGCCCGTCTGCGTCATAGAAGGCAAGGGCATGATAGACACATCGCCGCTTTGGGACGACGACGGACGCTGCTATCTGGTCAACGGATGGGCTGGCAGCCGCGCCGGATTCAACAGTATGCTTTCTGTGCGCGAGCTTTCGGCCGATGGAACGCGCGCCATAAGTGACCCGGTCATGGTGTTTGACGGCGGAAACGCAAACCATACGGTAGAAGGACCTAAGTTCTACAAGTGTGACGGCTGGTATTGGATTATGGCACCGGCCGGTGGTGTGGAAACAGGCTGGCAGTTGGCCATGCGAAGCCGCTCTCCATACGGTCCCTATGAGTGCAAGACGGTCATGGCACAGGGCAAGAGTCCCATTAACGGGCCTCATCAGGGCGGCTGGATACACACGGCTCAGGGCGAAGACTGGTTCATGCACTTCCAGGACAAGGGGGCTTACGGTCGCGTAGTACACCTCCAGCCGGTACAATGGGTAAAGGGATGGCCGGTAATGGGCGCAGCCAAGAGCGGCAGCCTGTGCGGTGAGCCTGTCACAACGCACAAGAAACCGAATGTAGGCGGTACGTTCCCAGTTGAAAATCCTGTGGAAAGCGATGAGTTCAACACCGTTTCGCTCGGCAAACAGTGGCAGTGGCCGGCCAATTACGACCAGGTTTTCGGTCAGCCAACGCCCAATGGATTCTTCCGTCTGTACACTTACCGTATGGAAAAGCAGAGCGTAAGCCTGTGGAACGTGCCGAATATGCTGCTCCAAAAGACCCCCGCAGACGAGTTTACCGTCACTGCCAAGGTGAGTTTCGCGGCAAAGAAAGAGGGACAGTTCGGCGGTTTGATAATGATGGGGCTTGACTATAGCGCATTGATAGTGAAGCGTGTGGGCGACAAGTTCCAGCTTCAGCAACTCACTTGCGCCAAGGCAGACAAGGGAAAGGCCGAGACTGTCAAGACCATAGTGGAGCTTAAGCCCACGCGAAGCGACAAGATACAGTACAATCCCGCACTGTATATGGACATTTACCTGCGGCTTACGGTAGCGAAAGGGGCAAAGATGACGTTCGCATACAGTACGGACGGCAAGAAGTTCAAGCCCGTTGGCGACGAGTTCCAGATGCGTGAAGGCAAGTGGATTGGCGCTAAATTCGGCTTCGTTGCCGCAGAACCTGACGAAAAGGGTGTGCGCGGAAACCTTGATATAGACTGGATTAGGGTCACAAAGTGACCTTCCGCAGTTCGAAAACGAAAAAGCCACGCTGAAAAAGGAGCGCATTCTCCTTGTTCAGCGTGGCTTTTGTCGTTGGCAGATTGCCGGTATTTGCCCTTTTTACAGG
>CAVHML010000093.1:0-1110 GCA_963636905.1 bacterium | reverse complement strand
GTCGTAAGTGCTGAAAGCGTTACCGCCTATGGCCTGCAGGTCGAGCTTTTCCTTGTTGGCTATGCTCTTCTGGTTGCGCACAGTGCGCACACCGGCCACAATCTGCTTCACGCTTTCAATGTCGGCAATCAGCTTCTTGTCATCGTTAGTAGGAGCGTTGGTCTCCAGTTTGTCGCGCATTATCGACTCGCCGTCGGTGCGGTCGTAGATGTGTTGCCACAGTTCTTCGGTGATGAACGGCATGAACGGATGAAGCATCTTGAGCAGTGTCTCAAAGAACTTCAACGTTGCCTCGTAAGTTGTTGTGTCTATAGGTTGTCCGTATGCCGGCTTCACCATTTCCAAGTACCAGCTTGAGAACTCGTCCCAGAACAGTTTGTAAACCGCCATGAGGGCTTCCGATATGCGGTACTTGCGGAACATATCGTCCACTTCGGCGTTGGTCTGTCGCAACTTGGCCTCAAACCATTTTATAGCGATTGCGTTGGTTTCCGGCTGTGCCACATCTGCGGTCTGCCAACCCTTCACCAGGCGGAACGCATTCCATATTTTGTTGTTGAAATTGCGCCCTTGCTCGCACAAACTCTCGTCAAACAGGATGTCGTTACCGGCCGGTGCGGAGAGCATCATGCCCATGCGCACGCCGTCGGCACCATACTTGTCGATGAGCATCAGTGGGTCGGGCGAGTTGCCGAGGCTCTTCGACATCTTGCGTCCGAGCTTGTCGCGCACGATGCCCGTGAAGTAAACGTGTTTGAACGGCATCGTTCCGCGATACTCATAGCCCGCCATTATCATGCGAGCCACCCAGAAAAAGATGATGTCAGGGCCGGTTACGAGGTCGCTCGTGGGGTAATAGTACTTGATTTCGTCGTTGTCGGGGTTGTTAACTCCGTCGAATACCGATATTGGCCACAGCCACGACGAGAACCAAGTGTCGAGGCAGTCGCTGTCCTGCTCCAGGTCGGCAGCCGTGAGCGCAGGGTTCTGCTTCTGCGCCTCGGCCAATGCTTCGTCGGCAGTCTCGGCTACAACAAAAGTCTTCTTGCCGTCGGCGGTGGTGAAGTAGTAGGCCGGTATGCGGTGTCCCCACCACAGCTGGCGGCTGAT
>CAVHML010000092.1:0-9117 GCA_963636905.1 bacterium | reverse complement strand
TGGAATTGCAAGGCTCAACCTTGCCAGGTGGTACAATGAAGTCGAGAGTTTCGGATATGACGGCTTCAACAAGGTCATCGAAACGTTTGAGAACCACAACGAAACCATCGTCAACTATTTTGAGGACAGGCTTACCAATGCGTCGGCAGAGTCGTTCAACGCTAAAATCAAGGCTTTCAGGACACAGTTCAGAGGTGTCGGGGATATCAAGTTCTTCATGTACAGACTGGCAACACTTTATTCGTAATCAGGGGCGTTACCAACCGATAAAATCCGCTGACCCGGGTTTTGTGCGTCGGGAGCTGGGGTTTTGGTCAAAAAGAAAAGGAATTGATTGTCTCACGACAAACAATTCCCCATTAACCTTAATAATCTAATACCATGAAAAACACGGTACAAAGATAAGAATAATCGGTTATAATAGTATAAGTCTTAAAGTTTTTTGCCGTTTTTTATTTTATTTGAACTCTTTTCCCGTCCATTTCATGGTCAGAGAGCGCAACAACGGAGCCGTTTCCTTGCGCTCCTCGTCTGTTTGCAGCGGCACTTGCGGAGTGAAAGTGAGTGTGTTATCGGCGGGCGACAGTGCTGCGGCCACCATTAGGAGGCTGGTGTCGGGGCAAATTTCGGCGAAACGCTCTGCCGTAATGGTGTCGGGTCGCACTATAAGTTGCGGGGTGTAGGCGTCGGGGGTGAGCTTTACGGGCATCGGATGCCACTTCCCGGTGAAGAAATCCACCGAGCTTTCCTTTGTCTGTGAACCGAATGTTTTGACCAAGCACACGATGCAGGTGCTTGAGTCGGGCAGTTGCATGGTTGGAGGCAGTATCTTCAGTTCTACGGATAGGCTTCCGCCCATGCTTATCCGGGCGTAGTCGGCGGTGAGAGTGTCCATGACGCACTGGCCGTCGAGCCTGTCTGTGACCACGGCCTTCATGCCTGACTCCACGAAGTCAACCATATCGAGGCGGTTGTTCCTCGATATGGTGGGCAAAAGGGTGTCGGGCATCTGTCTGAACACGTCGCACATGAGCGGCAACTGGGCTTCTGCGCAGGTGCAGACGGCAAGCATGGTCATGGCAATGGTTAGCCTTGCGTGCTTCAGCGAGTGTGTTGTCATTCCTTTCTCCTCCAAATTGCTGTCACCTTACGCCTTATTGCCACGGCGTTGGTGACGGTTATGAGTATGAAAAGTGCCAGTCCGACGGCCACAGACGGCAGCATTGAGCCTTCGTCAATAGCCGGGAACAGGGTCTCGATGGTCTCCATGTATTGCCCACGCACGATGAATACCACCGTAAGTGCCAGCACGAGCACCAGAATGTTGAGTGCGGCGGTGAGCAACTGGTAGGGTAGGGCCACCTTTTGCGGGCTGTAGCCGATGAGAAGCAGGTTCTCCAACTTGGAAGAGTTCTTCTGTACGAGCAGGTAAATGCTCAACATGAGGATGTAGAAGCTGAGGATGCTGATGACAAGTCCCACTCCCATGACCAGAGTGACCACCATTTTCAGGAAGTAGGTGGTCTTTTCGGAGTTCAGTTTGTCGTCTTCCACCTCGTAACCCTTGCTTTCAACGAACTGCGATATATGGGTGTCGGTCGGATTACCCACCTCTACGATGAGCCGGGTGGGGTCGCTCTTCATGCCGGGGGCATAGGTTTCGTTGCTCCAGTCCATGAAACTCTGCGGCACAAGTATGCTGTTGAGCCTGTTGGAGAAGCCTATGACGCGGCCACGGAACTCGTTTTGCCGGCCATTGCCGTGGATAAAGATGCGGAAGTCAATCATTCCCACCAGTCCGTCGCTGATTTTCGGCAGCGAACGGCTCTGTGCGAAGCCGAAATTGTACATATTAATGTATGAGCGTGGCAGGATTATTGGCACGTCGTCGCCCTCCTGCCACTTCCACTGGTCGAGCGGCACATCGACAAAGCCGTCGGGAACGCTCTCAAAGAACAGTTCGGAACTGAGAACCGGCACTCCGTTGACCCCCATCCGGGCATCTGCCTTGTACTCGGTGGAGGTGAAAGCGCCCACCTTGCGTGCGAATTTCTGCTCTCTCACCTCGGCTTCTTCTTCGGAAGTGAATGAGCTGCTGCGCCCTGACAGCGTGGTGGCGGTGGAAATGCGCTTGCTCACGATAAGATAGTCGGCACTCATGAACGAGTCTCCTTGGGTGAACACAGGCAAAACGTCGCGATAGAACTGGAAACCCAATAGGACAATCAGCATGCCCAGTAGGTTTGCGAAGAAAAAACCGACGAATTGCGGCACGCTGATGTGCCGTCTTAGCAGTTTCCAAACGAGATTCATAGCTTGAAAGTCCTTTCGTAATTGAGTTCAATGTGCTTGCCTATGCTTGTTACAATAACGCCTGCGCCCTGCCGTCCGGCCTCTTTCATCATTATATCCCCCATGATTTTGGAGTTTGTGTCGTCGAGATGGCTTATCGGTTCGTCGGCTATAATGAAGTCAAACGGCTGCACCAGTGCCCTCATCATGGCCACACGCTGCTGCTGTCCGAACGACATACGGCCTATTTTGGCATCCTTCTTGTCGGCTATGCCGAGCATTTCAAACCACTCGTCAATCTCTTTGCGGGTCTTGAAGTGCGTGAGCTTGTTCTTTATCTCCACGTTTTCGTAGGCTGTAAGCTCCGGAAACAGCCGCAGTTCCTGGAACAAATGGCTCACGTGTCGGCCACGTATATCTACCCAGTCGGCGGTTTTCAGTGCCTTTGTGTCCCTATTGTCGAAACTGATGCGCCCAGTGTAGTCGTGGCGATAGCCTATTGCGTAGCTGCAAAAGGTGCTCTTGCCCTTGCCGCTTGCCGCCTCCACGAGATACAGGTGGCCTTTTTCAAATGTGACATTCTGCCTCCATACCTCCGAAACCAGGTCGTTCCGTGAGGCGAAAACGTGGGGCAGCACGTCGTTGAATACTATCTTTTCCATTGTATATGGTTTGTTCCCTTGGTTTAGGTTGTGCCTTTGCGGCCAGAGTATGCGCAGGTTGCTGACGGGAAGCGTTGCCGTAGCGGAGGCGCACCCGGTGGTTTGCGGCGGCTATTTCATGCTGAACGTTACTGTTTCCACGTCTCCGAAGAGCGGCTTGAGCACGTTTGTCACCACCGAGACTTCGGGTTGGCTGCCGGCAATGGCCTTCATGCTGGCTACGGCGCACAGTTTCCGCCCCTTGAAATCGGCCTGTGCCGCTGTCGAAACCGCTGTTTTGGCAGCCGAAACCGTAGGCTTGTCGGTACCGTTGGCCGGGTCTGCCGCCTGTTCTCCGCCGGAAATGGTCAGGTTCTTGCCGTTATGGCCGAAGCAGACGGTGTATTCGGGGCTTCTAAGCACAAAGGTATTGGGGCTTTTCCCGTCGGTTATCGTTGTCCCGGAGGGGCATGAGGTCTTCCAGTAGGCCACGTCGGCGAGCCAGTCTGCACCAGTTGTCTGCGCTACCATGTGGAACGAGTCTTTCCAGTCGGCCGCATCCTGTATGCAAACCACTGCGTCGCCGTCGATGGAGCGTATCATCTTGTCTATGTCGAGTGCGGTGTTCAGTCCTGCGAGCAGCGCTTTCGTGGCGTTGTTGCCGTGCAGAAGTTTGACAAACGCCTTTCCGTCGAGTCCGCAAGCCACGGTTACGGCGGCATCCGTGGGGATTTCGTCTGACAGACTGCCGCTTATCGGCTTGTAAACCGCCGCAGCATCCTTCAGAGCCTTGTCGGTCGTGGGGTCAAAGGCGAAGCTCTCGCCCGTGATTTCGAGCCGTCCCTTGCCGTCGGAGTCCATGGTTGCGGCTATGTAAACATCGGTCGGGGCTGTGCCTTTGGGCGCACCGAGGGTGAAAAGTGCGGCGAACTTGTCGGGCAGAGCCTGTGCCTGTGCCACCAAAGCCACCGGGCTGTCCATGGTTTCAAGCCTGTCGAACAACCGCGATTCCCGTATTCCGCCATCGTCATCGGCCTTGAGCCACTTGGCCATGCGCCGTTGCAGCTCGGCCTGGGCACTGCCTACCGACGGTCCCATGACGAGTATTGCGTCGGAAGAGTAGCCCACAACGAAGCTGTTGCGCAGCACTGCGAACATAAAGCCTTTCTTTTCTGCCGGCTTGGTGCATCTCTGGCTGTTGGCAAGCCGCTCCAGCCACTTCTCAAGGCCGGCCTTGGAGCCTACCGCAGCCACCATTCCGAGAGTGCCGTCGGCGGTTTCAAAGGCATAGACTTTCTGTTTCAGGTCGATGCCGCATCCGTTTATGTCGTCTATGCCGAGCGTTTCCCTGAGCAATGCGGCGCGCCGGTTGTCGTCCATGCCGCTTTGCTCCGCCATTTTCGCAAGGTCGAGCGACATCAAGGCGGTGCTTCCCTTGGGTATCACGTTCACATAGTCGGTGGAGCACGACGACATGAGTGTCGCCGCCACGGCAGTCGCGCACATCAGGCACGCCGTTGCCATGCGTCTCAAACCTGTTTTCAGCCTTTTGTTGGTCATGCTGTATGTCTGTTTTGTCGTTTTGTACTTTATGTTGCGCCCTCTTGCTTTTCGCAAACCGCCCGTTTACGGGTTGCAAACCGCCTGTTTACGTATCGCAAACGGCCGGGTTATGCACCGTAAACGGCCTGTTTGTTGCGTCGGAGTCACTGCCTTGCCAACTGGAACATCATCACTGCCGCCAGTCCGGCCGTCTCTGTGCGCAGCCTACTGCTGCCGAGGCTCACCGAAACGAAGCCGTTGGCCAGGGCAAACTCCACCTCATCGGTGGAGAAGTCGCCCTCCGGGCCTATCAGAACCGTGGCCTCCTCGTCGGGAGACAGGCCGCGCAGCTGGTCGAACAGGCTGACTTTGGCATACTCGTCGTAGCAGTGGGCTATGTATCTGTGGCCTTTGTCGTGGGCGGCAATGAAGTCCTTGAACGGCATCATAGGGTTCAGCTTGGGCAGCCATGCCTTGTGGCTCTGCTTGGCCGCCGCTATGAGTATGCGCTCCAGCCTTTCCGGCTTCACTGTCTTGCGCTCCGAGAACTTGCAGTCGAGGAAGCTGGCCTCGTCAAAGCCCATCTCTGTGGCCTTTTCCAGCATCCATTCCATGCGGTCAACCATCTTTGTAGGGGCAACGGCAAGGTGGAAACGTCCCGCCCATTGGGGCTTTTGCGGAAGAAAGTCGGTGATGTGGTAGAAGCAGTGGTGCGGTGCTGTGGCCGTAACCTCGGCTCTGTACAGTCCGCCTCGCCCGTCCATGAGCATCATCCCGTCGCCGCACTTCAGCCGAACCACGCGTAGCGCGTGCGTAGCCTCGTCTTCGGGCAGCTCAGTGGCCGTTGCGGCGTCGGGAACGTAGAAGTATCTGGTCTCTTTCATGCCTCTTCCCCCTCCTCGGTATGGTCAGTTTCGGTCTTCCTGTTGCGCAGTTCGCCGTTGATAATCGACGCCAGACGATAGTTCTCCTCGGCAACGGCGCGCCGCAACTCCTCCTTCAGCTTGTCGGTAGTGAGCACGTTGATGGGTATGGACATCTTGTCTGCGCCCTCCCGATAGGGCACACTCTGTCTGTGCATAAGCTCGTTGCTTATATATAAAGGTATGGGGCAGACCCGCGAAAGCAGTATTGCGTCGCTCAGTCTGATGCGGTATTGCGACAGATCCTCCGTGTCTGTTATCACGGTCTTGTACTCTCCGTTGTCTATGTCGTAGATTTCAATCTCGTAACGGGCCAGTCCGATGGACTCCGACAGCAGACTTACGAGCACTTCGGGCAGCAGATGACTGCGCTTTCTCGGCTCTGTGTTGTTGCGGAGACCTATCTGTTGCTTGACAACGCTGTCGCACACCACGGTGAGCGCACGCTTCCCGTCTGCGTCGGCAAGGGTTATCACCGCCATACCGTCGCCTCCCACTATCTCGGCTATGCTTTTGAACACAAGTCTTGTCCTGTTCCTTATCATGGAGTGTCTTTATTTTAATCTTTTTCCGTTGTGAAAAGCCTCAAGACCGTGGCCTCCGGCACCGGGTTTCAGCGTTATGGTGCCCGTCAGCCATAGGGTTGCCTCGCATTCTTCGGCGAGTGGCTTCACCGAAACCACCGTTCCGTCGGTGATAACCGCCACGCCCGGCTCCAGAACCGTGCTCCCCGTGTCTATCGCATTGGCCGCTATGCGTATTGTCCTGCCCATTACTGTTGTGCGGATGGTGCGAGTATCCTCATTTTCTTGGAGTCCAGCGGTTTCAACTTGGCGTTCTTCGGCTGCAACCCGTCACTCTGCGGGCGCAACCCTTCACTCTGCGGCTTCATCCCGACGTTCTTCGGCTTCAATCTGGCGGTATCGGCGTTGCCGACGGGCTTCATCGCCGGCGCGGTTGCGGCAGTGTCGGTCGCTGCGGCACTGTCAGGTGGTGCGGTGTCGTCCTTTTTGCGGTGGAAACGTATCAGTTGGATGCCGTCGATGAACAGCATTTTCCTCGTAAACGAGTCGTCGCTGCCCTGCCCGAGGTAGATAAAGCCCTCTATCTCCTTGATGTCGGCATCGTCGTTGGCCGGTATTTGCAGACGGGAAAGCCCGGACACGTTCACATTGGCATAGAATACGGCTGTGCTGTCGCCCGTATAGCTCACCTTGGCGCACACTATGCCGTCCTTGGTGCCGCTCTGGAACATGAAGTTGGCGGTCATGTTGAACACGAAAGAGTCGCCCCGGCGGAACGTGGAGTCGGCTTTTATGCTGAAATCAATGCGGTTGTAGGGAGGGGCGGGCACGAGAAAGGCGCAAGTGGACTCTTTCCAGATGTTGGCCGTGTCGCCTGTGGATGTCAAGTTGGCGAACAGGCCGGCTTCACCCACCGATGCGCCGAGCCTTGTGGCCTCGTTCTGCATGCGCTTCGACACGGTTTCGTAGATTTTTGCGAGCCTTTCGGCGTGGGAATAGTAATAGACAAGCGACGAGTCGAACTCGCTTTCGGTCACGGAGTGCTTCCTCAGCACATCGAGATAGTACAGGTTGCGGTTGTATTCGGCACTATCGCCCTGCGTGGCAAGAGCCTTTGATATGTAATAGTCGTACAGTATGTCGGCCATGTCGTCGGGTTGTATGTACTCCGACGGCACCTGGGGCTTGCATCCCGCCAGCATCATGGCCGCAAGTATGGCCATGAAAATGGTCATGTGCAGACTATTCCTGCGCTTTGTCGTTGCTTTGGACATGCTTCTCTGCGCCTTTTGCACGGATATGCGACGTTATGGAGTTGAGTTCCCTGCGGTAGAACAGCAGCAAGAGCACCACTCCCACGCTTATAGCAGCATCCGCAAAGTTGAAAATGGGGCTGAAGAACACAAATTCCTGCCCTCCCACCACAGGCATCCATGACGGCCACGTGGTGACAATGAGCGGGAAGTAGAACATATCCACCACCTTGCCCATGAGGAACGGGGCGTAGCCAGTGCCGAAAGGTACGAAATAGGAGGTGTAGAACTCGGAGGAACCGTTGAACATCAGGCCGTAGAACATGCTGTCGAGTATGTTTCCGGCGGCCCCGGCGGCCACCATCGACATGCAGACCACGTATCCGCGACGCACATCGGTGCGCCTTGATACCTTATATATATAGTATCCTATGGCGGAAACGGCCACTATGCGGAACACGGATAGCACGAGTTTGCTGCCTATCTCCATGCCATAGGCCATGCCGTTGTTCTCGATGAAGCGTATTTTGAACCATGATGCGATGTCTATAGTCTCGTATAGGGTCATGTTAGTCTTCACCCAGATCTTGATAACCTGGTCTATCAAAAGAATGGCTATAACAATCAGTATAGCCATTCTTCCGTTATTCAGCACCTTTTCCGGTCGTTTCATCTCTTTCTGTTCTGCTTTGATTCCACGCTGAGTGTTGCGTGGGGAACGGCACGCAGGCGTTCTTTGGGAATAAGTTTGCCTGTCATGCGGTCTATGCCGTAGGTCTTGTTTTCTATCCTCACCAGTGCGGCCTCAAGACCGTTGATGAATTTCTGCTGTCGTCCTGCCAGTTGTATCAGTTCCTCTTTGCTTTGGGTGGCGCTACCCTCCTCCAGAATCTTGTAGGTGGGCGACGTGTCGTCCACATCGTTGCCGTCCTGGTTCATCAACGTGCGCATCATTTGCTCATAGTCACGCTTGGCAAGAGCCAGTTTCTCCTTGATTATGACCTTGAACTCCTCGAGTTCCTCGTCATTATACCGTGTCTTTTCTGTGGTCATAAGAATAGGTTTTATTAGGTTTGTATGTAGTTTCCCGTTGTCGTGGCTACACTTTCTCAATCTTTATGTTTGCCTTTATGTCGTCAAGTTCGGTTTCCTGCCCGTCGTTGTCGGCCAGAACGATATCGTTGGCGAGCACCTGTGTCTTGATATACAGGCCAAATCCTTCCACAGCGGCGGCCACCCGTTCGCACGGAGATACCGTTACCTTTATGCGGTCGGTTATTTCAAGACCGTTGTCCTTGCGCATGTTCTGTATGCGGTTGATGAGTTCGCGTGCCATACCCTCGTTGCGCAGTTCGTCGGTCAGTTCCACCTCAAGCGCAACGGTCAGGTTGCCTTCGTTGGCCACCAGCCATCCCGGCATGTCTTCGCTGATTATCTCCACGTCAGTGGCCTCCACTACGGCCTCTTGGCCTTCTATTGCGAGCTTTATCGAACCTTCGCTTTCCAGACGGGCTATTTCCTCCTGTCCGAGGTTGTCCATGGCGGCGGCAATGCTCTTCATCAGTTTGCCGAACTTCTTGCCCATTGTGCGGAAGTTGCACTTCACCTTCTTCACGAGCATCCCTGAACCTTCCACGAAGTTGAGTTCCTTGACGTTCACTTCGCTCTTCACCAGTTCCTTCACGGCCTCTATGTGAGCCTTCTGCTCCTCGCTTGTGGCCGGAATCATGATGGCCTGCAGCGGCTGGCGCACCTTGATGTTCACCTTGCGGCGCAAAGCGAGCACCATAGATGTTATCTTCTGGGCCAATCCCATGCGCTCTTCCAGGTCTTTGTCGATAAGACTATTGTCGGCAACGGGGAACTTGGCCAGGTGAACCGAGCATACCGTGTCGCGTCCGGTGGCGGCTGTCAGGTCGAGATAGAGTCTGTCGGCATAGAA
>CAVHML010000091.1:0-9172 GCA_963636905.1 bacterium | reverse complement strand
TTGGCCACCTGCAGGTTGTGCTCCCTGCGCAGCATGAACTCAACGTCGTGGAAAGCCTGCTGGGCGAGCAGTGTAAGTGCCTCTTTGGACACCTTCAGGATTGTCTTTCCCTCAAATTCGCCGGTGCTGACTCCCTCTTTTGTCAGCAGACGATACTCTGTTTCATCCTTGCCCGTCTGGAACATGGGTGAATACTTGAACTCTGGAATTGTTGCCATAACTATTTGTTTGTTTTATGTCTTTTGGTAATGAATAATCATCCGTGCCTTTATGCGGCGCAACAGCCGTGGGCAAGCACATATATACTCAAGCCCACATATTTATTAATGTACGCCCCTGCGCGATAGGCACGGCAAAGTTAGCCATTTTAGGCGGGTTCTAAAAATTACCGCCGCAAAAACATCTGTTATTGACTGCGTTTTGCACAATCCTGCCCACGGTCTTTCGGCGCGCATCTGCCGTGCAGCCGTCGGAAACCAGCCTCTTGGCTTCGCTGTATGCCCCATTTACGCCAGTACTTTGTGCCAGTTAGCGTTCGCAAAGCACAGGTTTGCCACTCGTAAACATAGCATTTACCACTCGCAAATAGGGCATTTATCACTCGTAAACGGGGCATTTACGGGTCGGAAACACGCCATCTACAGGTGCTATATGTATCCCTCATTGAGGGAACTTTTCCCACAAAATCTTCCCTCATTGAGGGATTTTATTGTATATTTGCCGCACAGTATTCATCATAGACGACCAAGACATGATAGACAACAAGCTATACGAACACATGACGGAACTGCAGAAGCGCACTCCGCTTGACTTCATCAGATACAAATATGAAGAGATAAACTGGAACAGCCGACTGGTTGGCATCGTAGGGCCTCGAGGTGTGGGCAAGTCCACAATGGTGCTGCAGCGCATCAAACAATCGGCGGAAGGCCGCCACCTGTATGTTTCCGCCGACAACATCCACTTTACAAACCACTCCCTGACAGACTTCGCAGACGAGTTCATCAAGGACGGAGGAACGCATCTTTACATAGACGAGATCCACAAGTATGCCGGTTGGAGCAGAGAACTGAAACAGATTTACGACACGCACCCCTCGCTGAACATCGTCTTCACAGGCTCTTCCGTGCTGGACATAAAACGGGGCGAAGCCGACTTGAGCCGCAGAGCCTTGATGTACACGATGCAAGGATTGTCTTTCAGGGAGTACCTGCAGCTGTTCAAGGGCATCAAGAGCAGGACATTCTCTTTTGAGGAAATCCTCAACCATCAGGTGGAAATCCCCGAACTGGAGCACCCTTTGCCTCTTTTCAGGGAATACCTCGACCATGGCTATTATCCCTTTGCCGTAGAGGGAGATTTCACGCAAAGGATGTTGCAAGTGGTTGACCAAACCGTGGAAGTGGACATTCCGCAATATGCCGACATGAAAGCCTCAACCGCCCGCAAGCTGAAACGCATGCTGGTGATACTCTCGGAACTCGCCCCGTACAAACCAAGCACAGAGAACCTCGCCACGGAAATAGGTGTGAGTAAGAACAACGTGCCCGACTATCTCGTTTATCTGGAACGGGCAGGCTTGATAGGCCTGTTAAGAGACAACACGTCGGGAATGCGCAACCTCGGAAAAGTGGAGAAAGTATATGTGGACAACCCAAGCCTGATGGCGGTGCTCACGCCTGATCCAAACATAGGCAACGTAAGGGAAACGTTCTTCTACAACCAGATGAGGGAGAAACAAAACATCACTTCTTCCAAAGCGTCCGACTTCACCATCGGGGATTATACATTCGAGATTGGCGGACGCAAAAAAGGGAAGAAACAGATAGAGGACGTGAAGAACGGACGGATAGTAAAGGATGACATCGAGACGGGACACGGTATCGTCATACCTCTCTGGCACTTCGGAATGAACTACTGAAGAAGCAAAGGCTTCGGCCTTACGGAGTTTTTTGTGTAAATTTGCATATCAAAACAGGCGCAAGAAACTATGCGTCCTATTCTATAAATACCTCTTAATATCAAGCAATATGGCACTCGAAAACGACAAGCAATATAAGGTTTTGTTCATCTGTCTGGGCAACATCTGCCGCTCTCCCGCAGCCGAAGGCATAATGAAACACATTGTAAGCGAAGCAGGGGACAGTGACAGATTCACTATCGACTCGGCCGGCATGGGCGACTGGCACGTGGGGCAACTGCCCGACCGCCGCATGAGAAGCCATGGTCAGAGCCACGGATACACGTTTGACAGTCGCGCAAGGCAGTTTTCAAAGGCCGACTTCAACCGCTTCGACACCATTGTCACCATGGACAACGACAACTACCAGGCCGTGACAGCCTTGGCATCTACCGCAGAGGACAAGGCCAAGGTGGTGCGCATGGCCGACTATCTCACCCATCATCCCGGGCAAACCACAGTGCCCGACCCGTACTACGGCGGCGACAAGGACTTTGAACTGGTGATAGAACTGCTCGAAGACGCCTGTCTTGGCCTGTACAAAAGCCTAACCCACAAGCAATAGTCACGACAATGGAGATGAGCCAAGAGTCACGCACGGCGTGGAATATCATAGAGAACACCGGGGCGAACCTGTTCCTTACGGGCAAGGCCGGCACAGGCAAGACCACATTTCTCAAGGAGTTGAGGCGGCTGTCACCCAAACGTATGGTGGTTCTCGCGCCCACCGGCATAGCGGCAATCAACGCCGGAGGGGTCACAATCCACTCGTTTTTCCAACTTCCACTGTCGCCTTACCTTCCGGGAACGTCGTTCCACCGCAGCGACAACAAGCTGTTCCGCTTCAGCAAAGCCAAGCGCGACTTAATACGCACCACCGACCTGATAGTGATAGACGAGGTGAGTATGGTCAGAGCCGACCTGCTTGACGCCATCGACTCGGTGATGCGCCGCTACCGCAAGCATGACAAACCGTTCGGCGGAGCGCAACTGCTGATGATAGGTGACGTGCAACAGCTGGCTCCTGTAGTGAAAGACGACGAGTGGAGCATGCTCTCGCAAGTATATGACACGCCTTTCTTCTTCTCAAGCAAGGCTCTCGCACTGGCCGGATACCTCACCGTGGAACTGAAAACGGTGTATCGGCAACAGGACAACCACTTCATTTCACTGCTAAACCAGATACGCGAGAACCGCGCTACCGCCGAGACGCTGGCAGAACTCAACCGTCGCTGCATCCCGAACTTCACCCCTGCGCCCGGCAGCGACTACATCAAGCTGACAACACACAACCGTCCGGCACAGGAAATCAACGAACTTGAACTGGCCAAACTGCCCGCCAAGCTGCACTGTTTCGCCGCCGAAGTGGAGGGGAACTTCCCTGAAACGTCCTTTCCGGCGGACTTTAACCTCATGCTAAAGGCCGGGGCGCAGGTGATGTTCATAAAGAATGACGCACAGCACCGCTACTTCAACGGCATGATAGGCGAGGTTCTGGACATCGAGAACGACTGCATTACGGTGTGCGGAAAGGACGGCGGCAGTCCGTTTGAGATTGAGAAAGCGGAGTGGACCAATGCGAAATACACCCTCGACGAGACCACCAAGGAGATAAAGGAGAGCGTGGAAGGGGTGTTCAGGCAATACCCCGTGAGGCTGGCATGGGCGATAACGATACACAAGAGCCAGGGCCTGACCTTCGAACACGCCATAATAGACGCGTCAAACTCTTTTGCACACGGTCAGACCTACGTGGCTTTGAGCCGCTGCAAGTCGCTCGACGGACTGGTACTGAGCCATCCGCTGAGCCTGTCCGCCATAATCAGCGACAGCCAACTTGACGCTTTCAACAGCCGGATGGCCGGCAACGCCCCGACAGACGGGCAGGTGAGGTCGCTCGCAAGGGACTTTGTCGTGGCCAATCTAGACGATTTGTTTGACTTCAACGGCCTGAAAACGGCTGCAAACATGGTGCTCCGCACTCTTTCGGAGCACCTTTCGCGACGCTACCCCACCCTGCTTGACGCCTACAAGCGCGCCGTCCAGCCAATGGAACAGCTCATGGCGGTGGCGCAGAAGTTCAGGGTTCAATACACCCGACTGCTCGCCGACAACCCCGATGTGGCCAATCCGCAGTTGCAGGAACGCATACACAAGGGTGCGGAATACTTCGCCGGACACATGAAGGAGCTTGACTCGCTGATAAAGAAGACGCAGGTGAGCACCGACAACAAGCTGGTAAAGAAGCAGTTTGACGAGCGTTTCGACCTGCTAAAGGAAACGTTCGGCATGAAGATACAGCTGCTCAACTATGAGAGCAAGGCCGAAACCGAGTTCACAGTGGCCGACTATCTCCGCGCCAAAGCCTGCTTCCTGCTCGGCCAACAGCCGCCAAGTCCCCAAAAACAGTTGAAACGCGCGGCAAAAGGTACGGCATTGCGCCATACAAAAGAGCCGAAACCGGCCAAAGAACCCAAGCCCAAGAAGACCCCGACGGGCGAGACAAGCCTCGAAATGTTCAACCGGGGTATGTCAATCGCCCAGGTTGCCGCCGAAAGGCAGCTGGCTCCGAGCACGATATTCGGCCATCTGCTGAAATTCGTGGCCGAGGGACGGCTCGCACTCAACCGGCTTGTGAGCCGCGAACACGAGATTGAAATCAGCAACTACCTCCTCGCCCACCCCGGAACGACCACCCTGACGGAGGTGAAGGAGGCGTTGGGCGACGAAATAAGCTACAACGAAATCCGCGCGGTAATGCTTTCAATGGAAAAAGAAGCCGAACAAAGCTGAGCAAACCGCCACTCTGCGCACAACATCCGCACGTTTATGACTGCTAAACCGACCGTTTACGCATCGTAAAGTGCCCGTTTACACACCGTAACCCGACCGTTTACGACGCATAACCCTATGACATGAGAGCCAAAAACCGCCACTCTGCGCACAACATCCGCAGGGAACAGGACACAGAAAAAGGCGCACCAGATCAATAATCCGGTGCGCCTTTTCCTTTTAATGTATGCCTTTCAGGCTGTCAACCAACGGCTTTCAAACCGTCAATCTATAGCTTTCAGACTGCCAAGCAACGGTTTTCAGACAGCCGATGCCGCAGAGGGCGTTATCCAACGGTGATTTGCCGTGCCACTTTGGCCGTCTTAGCCTCCAGTTTCGGCAAGGCTAC
Organism: bacterium; assembly: GCA_963636905.1. GTDB lineage: Bacteria > Bacteroidota > Bacteroidia > Bacteroidales > Bacteroidaceae > Prevotella. Next base: position 4,031 of record CAVHML010000091.1, on the reverse strand, counting down.
GTTAAGGACTCCGTTCTCCACGTGTGCCGAAATCTTGTTCTTGTCAACGTCGTCGGGCAGGATAAGCGTCTGTTCGAACTTGCTGTAAGAGAACTCCCGGCGCAGATAGCGTGCGTTTTCGCCCCCTTCCTTGTGCTCGTCCTTCTTTTCCAGCTTCACGACAAGGTTGCCCTCATCGTTTATGTGTACCGTTACGTCGTCCTTTTTCATGCCCGGAGCAGCCAGTTCCACGGTATATTCGCGGTCGGTCTCCTTGACATTTATGGCCGGAGCGGTAGCGTTGGCCTTCGGCATATAATAGTCTGTACCAAAGAAGTCGCCGAATACGTCGGGCAACCATGCTGTGTTTCTTCTAATCGATGTCATAGTCAAATCTCCTATCATTTAAGTTTGTTGTTTTTAATGTTTCCTTTCGGGCTTCTCCCTTGGGGTTCAGCCTTCGCTAACACTGTCTTCAACAAACATACCAATCCTATTTTATGTGACATTATGGCCGCTTCCCGTGCCAAAATGTCGGTTTTATGATAAAAAGAGGGAGGATTTCCAACAACAGGAGAGCCGCCCTGCAAGCAAGAAGAGGGCTATCGGCACGCGTCAATGGCCTTCATCACGTCCACGGCCTGTCCCACTGACGCTACCTGGGACACCACCATCGAGCGCCGTCCGTTGTGTTCGCGCAGGTTGCAGCGGCGGGCGTTGGCGGCTATGTAGGCCAGAATGGCATCGAAAGCGCGGCTGCGGTAGTACGGACTCAGGGGATTTGACGGGAAAACGATGGTCATCCGTCCCTGCTTGAGTATCACCTTTTCGCAACCGAGAGCCTTGCCCATGCGCCTGAGCGGCACCACTTGCATCAGCTCCTCGCCCTCCTTTGGCACTGGGCCGAAGCGGTCTATGAGCCGTTGGCGATACTGTTCGAGGTCGGCATCGGTCTTGACGTTGTCCAGTTCCCGGTAGAGCAGCATCCGTTCGCTGTCGCCCGGCACGTACAAGTCGGGGAAATACATCTCCAGATCGCTCTCTATGGCACAGTCATCCACAAAGTTTCCGTCTGTCAGGCCGCCCCCCTGCCCCTCGTCGGAGTACAATTCGGAGAACTCATCATTCTTCAATTCGGTCACTGCCTGGTTGAGTATCTTCTGGTAAGTCTCGTATCCGAGGTCGGCAATGAAGCCGCTCTGCTCCGCACCGAGCAGGTTTCCGGCTCCCCGGATGTCGAGATCCTGCATGGCAATGTTGATTCCAGCACCCAGATCCGAGAAGTTTTCGAGAGCCTCCAGCCGCCTTCGCGACTCCGGATTGAGGTCTGCCAGCGGCGGAGCGAGCAGATAACAGAACGCCTTGCGGTTGCCTCGCCCCACCCGACCGCGCATCTGGTGGAGGTCACTCAACCCGAAATTGTGCGCAGAGTTTATGATTATGGTGTTGGCATTGGGGATGTCGATGCCGTTCTCAACGATTGTCGTGGAGAGAAGCACGTCGTAGTCGTGGTTAACGAAGTCGATTATGATGCGCTCAAGGTCGTCCGGCTTCATCTGTCCGTGGCCTATGGCTATGCGGACGTCGGGGATGTACTTCCTTATTACGGAAGCTATGTGCTCCAAGTCGCTGATTCGGTTGTTGACAAAATAGACCTGGCCGTTGCGACTCATCTCGAAATTGATGGCATCGGCTATGATTTCGGGGCTGAAGGTGTGTATCTCCGTCTGGATGGGATAGCGGTTGGGGGGCGGAGTCTGTATGATGCTCATGTCCCTCGCACCCACTAACGAGAACTGGAGAGTACGCGGAATGGGCGTGGCCGACATGGTCAGGGTGTCTATGTTGACCTTCAGCTGCCGCAACTTCTCCTTTGTGGCCACGCCGAACTTCTGTTCCTCGTCGATAATGAGCAGACCTATGTCCTTGAACTTGACGGATTTGCCTATCAGCTTGTGCGTTCCCACGATTATGTCAATCTTTCCGTCGGCCAAATCGGCCAGCACCTGCTTTGTCTGCCGGGCACTTCTCGCCCTGGTGAGGTAGTCCACCCTTACGGGAAAGTCCTTCAGGCGTTTGCAGAACGTGCGGTAGTGCTGATAGGCCAGCACGGTTGTGGGCACGAGCACGGCCACCTGCTTGGAGTCGCACGCCGCCTTGAACGCGGCACGCACCGCCACTTCGGTCTTGCCGAAGCCCACGTCACCGCAAACCAGGCGGTCCATGGGTCGCGAACGCTCCATATCGGCCTTGACATCGTTGGTTGCCTTGAGTTGGTCAGGGGTGTCTTCGTAGAGGAAACTTGCCTCCAGCTCGTGCTGCATGAACGAGTCGTGGCTGAAAGCGTAGCCCTTTTCATTGCGCCGCCGTGCATACAGCTTTATCAAGTCGCGGGCTATGTCCTTTATCTTCTTCTTTGTGCGCTCCTTAAGCCGCTCCCACTGCCCCGTACCGAGCTGGCTCAGGCGCGGCGGCTCGCCGTTGTCCTGTCCCTTATACTTCGATACTTTGTACAGGGAGTGTATGGATACATAAATGGAGTCGCCGTTCTGGTACTGTATCTTTATCATTTCCTGATAGCCGTCGCCCTGCGGCATACGCACAAGTCCGCCGAACCGGCCTATTCCGTGGTCAACATGCACCACGTAGTCGCCCACTTCAAACTGCCTGATCTCCTTGAGTGTGAGTGCCACCTTGCCGTTGCGCGCTTCGTCGGAGCGCAGGTTGTACTTGTGGAAGCGGTCGAAAATCTGGTGGTCGGTAAAGATACACAGGCGCAAGTCGCTGTCCGAGAAGCCCTCGTGCAGCGTATTCTGCACGGGAGTGAACGCTATGGCATCGCCGGAGTTGCACAAAATCTCGCGCAACCGCTCGTTCTGCTTCTGGCTGTCGGCCAGTATGAACAGCCGGTAGCCCTGTGACAGACAGTCGCCGAGCGACTTGCGCAACAAATCGAAGTTCTTGTGGAACAGCGGCTGGGCGGTTGTGTTGAAGCGGATGGCCGCATCGGGGGTGCGCACCCGGCGGTTGCCTGTCTCTATGAGGCGGAAACGGGCTGCGTCACCGGCAAACTTGCGCCCCGTACAGAGCCTTGCCTCCTTGCGCATCAGGTCGGTTATGGCCTGCCGTTCAGGCTCAGTAGCGTTCTCCATGCGCTCGGTCACGGCCTGTTGGGAGAAGCCTTCATCGTAGATACGCCCCACCCTGTCCTGCACATAGGCCATGTCCTTGGCCACGAGCACGGTGTCTTCGGGCAGGAAGTCGAGCAGCGACACCAGGTCGGCGGCCTGTTCCGTCAGCTCAGGCACTATCTCCACGCTGTCTTTCCTGGTGCGTGACAGTTGCGAACTCACGTCGAAAGTGCGGATAGAGTCCACGTCGTCGCCGAAAAAGTCTATGCGGAACGGATACTCACCGCTGTATGAATAGATGTCAAGTATGCTTCCGCGCACGGCGAACTGGCCGGGTTCATACACATAGTCGGTCTCCCTGAAGCCCAAATCGCGCAGGGTGCGGCACACGCCGGCCACATCCACGGTCTGCCCCTGCCGCAGTTGCAGCGTCCGGCTGTCGAGACGCTGGCGCGAAACCACCAGTTCGGCCACGGCCTCCGGGTACGTCACCACATACAGAGGCCGGACTTTTGCACCGTTCCCGTCTGTGCCAGTGCCGTCCTGCGCCCCGTTTCCGTTGGAACGGGCACTCATACGGCTCAACGCCTCGGTGCGCAGTATCTCGTTAGCCGCGTCGCGCTGGGCGTACTTCACCGCACGACGATAGGAAGAGGGGAAAAACAGCACGTCGGAGAGTCCCAGAATCTGGGTCAAATCGTGATAGAAATAGCCGGCATCGTCGGCATCCTGAAGTATGAACAAGGCCGTCAGCGGACACCTGACCGCCAATGCGCCGAACGCCATAGCCGCAGACGAGGCCACAAGACCGTCGAGCGACACCGACCGAATGGCGGGGTTGCACAACGCATCGGCCAAAGCCCCGACCTGCGGAAGTTCGGCATACAAGTCCTTAAGTTCCTTTATTTCCATAGGAAAAGC
>CAVHML010000090.1:0-9307 GCA_963636905.1 bacterium | reverse complement strand
ATACGCCGTGTGGAAAAGGCTGTGAAAGCGTCTGAAGAGACCATTGACAGGATGGAGAAACGCCTCAAGGAGCTTGACGAAATACTGTGCGACCCGGCCAATGCGTCCAACATGGAACTTGTAACCGAATACACTTCGGTCAGGAAGTCGCTCGACCAGGAGGTTGAAAAGTGGACTCAGATGTCGGAAGAGCTTGACCGTCTGTCGCAAGAATGACGCTGGCACAGGTTCTTTATATACGCAATCAGCAATACCTAATACGCAATCAACAACACCAAGTATATGACTATGGACATGAAAAGATTAATTCCAGCGGTGGCTTTTGCTTCAATGACTATCGCTGCGGTTGGCCAAAGCCAACTGAAGTCGGGCATCGACCTTACCAATCTCGACAAGTCGGTAAGCCCGAAAGAGGACTTTTACAGTTACGCCTGTGGCGGTTGGATGAAGCAACACCCCCTTCCGGCAGCCTATTCCCGTTATGGCAGCTTCGACGAGTTGGCCGAAGCCAACAGCAAAAACATCAACTCCATTCTCGGAGAACTGATGGAAAAGAACTTTGCCAAGGGCACTACCGAGTGGAAACTCAGCGAGCTGTATAAGCTGGCCATGGACTCTGTGCGCAGAAACAAGGACGGAGTGAAGCCCGTGATGCCCATCATAAAGAAGATGGAGGCCGCCAAGACCGTCAACGAACTGTTTGCCATTCAGCTCGAACTGACTCCTTTTGGCGACAGCGAGTTCTATTCCACCTATTTGGGTGCCGATGAAAAGAATGCCGGATGGAACATTCTTAACGTGTCGCAGGGCGGTATCACGCTCGGACTCAAGGAGTATTACCTCGACACCGACTCTGCCACAACCGCCATCCGCGAGGCTTACAAGAAGCATATAGTGAGGATGTTCCAGCTGTTTGGCTTTAAGGAGAAGGCCGCACAGCAGAAGATGGACAACATCATGCGCCTTGAGACAGCCCTGGCAAAGGTTTCCAAGTCGAGAACCGAGCTGCGCGACCCTGAAGCCAACTACAACAAGATGACACTTGCACAGTTCAACGCCAAGTACCCGCACCTCCGGCTGGAGAAAGTGTCCAATGCGGCAGGCATAAAGAGTGCACATCTGGCCGAAATCGTGGTGGGACAGCCCGACTTCATGGCCGGTGCCGACAAGATAGTGGCAGCCTTGACCCCGGCAGAATACCGCGACTACATGGAGTGGGGGCAGATTATGAGTGCCGCCAATTATCTTAGCGACGAAATAGTGGCCGCCCAGTTCGACTTCTTCGGCAAGACAATGTCGGGACGCAAGGAGAACCACCCCCGATGGAAGCGTTCTACGGGTCAAGTGGAGGGCTTCATGGGTCAGGCACTCGGCAAGATGTATGTGGAGCGTTACTTCCCCGCATCGTCAAAGGAGCGCATGAAGAAGCTCGTAAGCAACCTTCAGCTGTCGCTCGCCGACCGCATAAAGGCACAAGACTGGATGAGCGACTCCACCAAGCAGAACGCTCTGGAGAAGCTGAGCACATTCTACGTGAAGATAGGTTATCCCGACGAGTGGATTGACATGACCGCCCTTGACATCAATCCGGCCAAGTCCTACTACGAAAACGTGGAGCAGTGCCGCAAGTTCTGGACCGGTTGGTCGGTGGAAACCAAGGCCGGCAAACCCGTTGACCGCAACGAATGGCAGATGTATCCGCAGACTGTCAATGCCTACTACAACCCCACAACCAACGAGATATGCTTCCCTGCAGGCATCCTCCAGGTGCCTTTCTTCGACCCCACGGCCGACGACGCATTCAACTACGGTGCCATAGGTGTGGTGATAGGCCACGAGATGACCCACGGATTTGACGACCAGGGCCGCCACTACGACAAAGACGGCAACATGAAGGACTGGTGGACAGAGGCCGACGGCAAGAACTTTGAGAAGAAGGCAAACATGTATGCCGACTTCTTCTCCAACATAAAGGTGCTGCCCGACCTCAATGCCAACGGAAAGTTCACCCTTGGCGAGAACCTGGCCGACCACGGCGGACTGCAGGTGGCCTACTTCGCCTACAAGACCGCCACAAAGGACGCTCCCCTGTCCACCATCGACGGACTGACACCCGACCAGCGGTTCTTCCTCGCCTATGCAGGTGTGTGGGCCGGACACATCACTGAGGCCGCCATACGTCAGCAGACAAAGAGCGACCCCCACTCACTTGGCCGCTGGAGAGTGAACGGTGCCTTGCCCCACATCGACATGTGGTATGACGCATTCGGCGTGAAAGAGGGCGACAAGATGTTCGTTCCCAAGTCGGAACGCCTGTCGCTCTGGTGATAACCGCCACTGACAATACATGGGGAGCAAGGCGTTCCGGGCGTGGAGTGCGCCGTTGGAACCTTGTTCCCCATCTTCTTATGATTTTTTGTCCTTTGACAAAAATGTGATAAACACAACGACTGAACACTTAAAACCAACCGTCAATGCCTTTAAGACTACCCGACAAGTTGCCCGCAATAGAGCTTCTGAAGCGCGAGAACATATTTGTTATGGACACGTCGCGCGCAACCATGCAGGACATAAGGCCGCTCAAGATTGTCATACTCAATCTGATGCCGCTGAAGATAACCACCGAGACCGACCTCATACGCCTGCTTTCCAACACGCCGCTGCAGCTTGAAGTGAACTTTATGAAGCTGAAAAGCCACACTCCCAAGAACACTCCCATAGAGCACATGATGATGTTCTACCGTGATTTCGAGGAGATGCGCAACGAGAAGTTCGACGGTATGATCGTGACCGGCGCACCTGTGGAGACCTACGAGTATGAAGAGGTCACCTATTGGGACGAGATAAGGGACATACTCAACTGGGCGCGCACCCACGTAACCTCCACTCTCTACATCTGTTGGGCCGCCCAGGCAGGGCTTTACTGCCACTATGGCATACCCAAACACGCACTTTCCAAAAAGATGTTCGGCGTGTTTCCGCAGCACGCCCTGCAACCCCAGCTGCCCATCTTCCGTGGTTTCGACGACATATTCTACATGCCGCACAGCCGCCACACCGAGATACGGCGCGAAGACGTGCTGGCCTGTCACGACCTCTCGCTCATTGCCGAGTCGGAAGAGAGCGGTGTGAGCATGGTAATGGCGCGCGGCGGACGTGAGATATACATCACCGGCCACTTGGAATACGCCCCCAACACGCTCGACACCGAGTATAAACGGGACAAAGACGTTAGGGACGATGTGGAAATGCCGGTGAACTACTATCGCAACGACGACCCTTCGCAGCCGCCGCTCGTCACTTGGCGCGCCCACGCCAACCTGCTTTACAGCAACTGGATAAACTACTACGTTTACCAGGAGACTCCTTTCGACATTGACACCATACACTAAGCCATGCAGAGCCTTGAGCTTCTCGCCCCGGCACGCGACCTTGAATGTGGCAAAGCGGCCATTGACCACGGTGCCGATGCCGTCTATATAGGTGCCGACCGCTTCGGCGCACGTGCCGCAGCGGGCAATTCGGTGGACGATATAGCCGAGCTGTGCCGCTATGCCCACCGTTTCCGTGCCAAAGTCTACGTCACGGTAAACACCATCGTTTATGATTCGGAGCTTGAAGCCACACGCCGGCTGATCGGGGGGCTTGACTCGGCCGGAGTGGATGCCGTGCTGGTGCAGGACATGGCCGTGCTCGGTATGCTCAAAGACCATCCCCACGTGGCTGCACACGCCAGTACGCAGACCGACAACCGCACTGCCGACAAGGTAGAGTGGCTTCGCAGTGCAGGGTTCAGCCGTGCCGTGTTGGCCAGGGAACTGTCTGTTGACGAGATAGCGGCCATCCACAAGGCCGTACCGGACATGGAGCTTGAGGTGTTTGTCCACGGTGCGCTGTGTGTGAGCTACAGTGGACTCTGCTACGCTTCGCATTACTGTTTCAACAGGTCGGCCAACAGAGGCGAGTGCGCCCAGTTCTGCCGTCTGAAGTTCTCTCTCGTGGATGCCAACGGTGCGGTTGTGGAGCGCGACCGCCATCTCCTTTCGCTCAAAGACATGAACCAGAGCGGCAATCTCGAACGTTTGGCTGAGGCCGGAGCCACTTCTTTCAAGATTGAGGGGCGGCTAAAGGACGTTTCTTACGTCAAGAACGTTACCGCTGCCTATAGCCAGAAGCTCGACGAACTGGTGCGCCGCCATCCCGAAAAGTACCGTCGGGCATCGCTTGGCCGCTGCTCCTACACCTTTGAGCCTAACCTTAGCAGAACTTTCAACCGAGGCTACACCACCTACTTTGCCGACGGACGACAGCCGGACATATCGTCTGTGGACACGCCCAAGGCCATCGGTGAGTATGTGGGCTACGTCAAGGAGGTGCGCGGCGGCTCGTTCACCGTGGCCGGAACGGCAGTGTTTGCCAACGGCGACGGCCTTTGCTTCCTCAATGGCGACCGCCAGCTTGAGGGTTTCCGGGTGAATAGGGTAGAGAACAACCGCCTTTTCCCCCTGCGCATGCCCATCGGACTGCGCCGCGGCCTACGTCTGTACCGCAACAACGACATGGCTTTCGAACGCTCGCTGGCACACGACAGTGCCCAGCGAAAAATCCCCGTCACGGCAAGCCTCAATGCCGTGGATGGAGGCTTCCGCCTTACGCTCGCCATAGAGGGCGTTTGCAAGGTGGAGACCACCGCCAGGGCTGAGCATCAGGCGGCTCAAAAACCGCAGCGCGACAACATAGTGCGACAGTTGACCAAGTTGGGCAACACCATCTACGAGTGCGACAAAGTCATACTGCCCGACGACTTCAACTTTTTCATCCCTTCAGGAGTGCTGGCTGCCATGCGCCGTGAGGCCGTCAGCCTGTTGGAGGAGCAGACAGTGGCCGGTTGCCGCCGCCAGACGTTTGACAAAACCGATGAGAACAAGCCTGTGCCCGACTATGAACGGGCGCAATATCAATATAATGTGGCCAACCGCAGCGCAGCGGAGTTCTATTCGCGCCACGGCAAGCCGCAGGTTTCACCGGCTTTCGAGCTTCATGCCGAAGCCCAAGGCACGCTCATGCAGTGCCGCTACTGCCTGCGCTATGCCCTCGGACGGTGCGTAAGGTACGGCGGACGCAAGCCTGAATGGCGCGAACCTCTATCTCTTGTACTGCCCGACGGACGACATTTCCGCCTTGAGTTCGACTGCCGCAACTGCCAGATGAACGTCTGTGCAGACTAAGCGGTGCGCCCGGTTTTAACAAACGGTGCATTTACGCTCCGTAAACGGCACATTTAGCATCCGTAAACACGGCACTTACGACCCGTAAACCGCCCCTTTGCGAAAGCGGAGGACAGAGAAACGAGAAACAAACCCATACAATGAGCATGACAAACATAACGGACAGACTCTTCAGACCGTCGGTGCGCAGGGCAAAAGCCGTGCGGAAAGGCTTGGCGGACAGTGCCTCCGCATCGCTGCGGCGGCCTCTCGCAACAGTGGCAGCGGCGGTTCTCGCCCTGTTTTCGTCCTGCTACAACCCCGCAACCGACACTCCCGACGCCTGGGACCTGACCAAGGAGCAGATTGACTCCATCTCTTTCTCCACCTCACACCACTATTCGCAGGGCTACAACTTCGTGGTAAAGTGCGACAGCATGCGCCTTGTGTGCGAGCCGCCCGACGAGTTGCCATTCGACTCCGTTACGTTCATGCGCGGCAACCGTGTGGTTGTGGCCGACATAATGGCCATGCCCGGCGACAGTATCGACTCTGTTTGGGTCAAGATAGCCCGTGACCAGATCACCCAGGGCTGGGTTCGCGAGTGCGACCTGCTGGCCGGAGTGGAGCCGGACGACTACATTTCGCAGTTCATCGACACGTTTTCCGACACCCACCTGCTCGTTTTCCTGTCCTTGTTCGGCGTTGTGGCCGCCATATACGGGCTTCGTCTGCTCTTCAAACGCAAGGCTCACATAGTGCATTTCAACGACATAGGCACGTTCTATCCCTCGCTTCTCGCGCTTCTCGTGGCCTATTCCGCCACGCTATACGCCAGCATACAGCTGTTTTCTCCCGAGATTTGGCGGCATTTCTACTACCATCCGTCGCTCAATCCGTTCGCCTTGCCCCCGTCGCTCGGCCTGTTTGTCAGTGCGGTGTGGGCCATTGTGATAGTCGGCCTGGCCGTTCTCGACGAGATAAGGCGCAGGTTGCCCCTCGGCGAGGCCGTGCTCTACCTCTGCGGACTGGCCGCCGTATGTGCGGTAAACTACATCCTGTTCAGCATTTCCACCTTATATTATATAGGCTATCCGCTCCTTCTGGCCTACACAGTGTTCGCCATAGTCCGCTACCGTGCCGGTTTCCCGGTGCAATACGTGTGCGGCAACTGCGGCGAACGGCTCCCCGGCAAGGGCGTCTGTCCGCATTGCGGTGCGCTGAACGACTGATTTCGTCCTGCAAACAACCGTGCCATTTCCTGCAAACCGCCCGGTTTTACGGTGCAAACAGCCTTTCCAATTCCTGCAGACAGCCCGGTTTTACGGTGCAGACGGGCGATAAATCCATATAAATGGGGATTGTCAGTGCCGCTGCAAAGCCTTACCTTTGCAGCCGGTTGACAACATACAAGCAAAAAGTATATGGATAACAAGTTCTTTTGCGCCGCCTTGCTGATGGCATCCGTGGCGTTTGAGGCAGCGGCAAAGCCGCTTGGCGAAAGTGCGGGGCACGTTGCAGTGGCGAAAACCGACACTTCGCGGGTCGTGGATCTTGACGAGGTGATAGTAGTGGCACAACCTAAGGAGAGCGCAACGCTGCGCCGCCAGCCGCTAAGCAGCACAGTATTTACCGAAAACGAGCTTGACAGGCTCAACATACGCGACCTTTCCCGGCTGTCATTCCACGTCCCGTCGTTCGTAGTGCCGGCCTATGGCTCGCGCTACACGTCGTCTTTCTATGTGCGGGGCATCGGTTCGCGCTCGGGAGACCCTGCCATGGGAGTGTATCACGACAACGTTCCGCTCGTGAACAAGGCCGCCTACAACCGCCATTTCTACCAGTTGGACCGCATCGACGTGCTGCGCGGACCCCAGGGAACGCTCTATGGCATCAATGCGGAGGGCGGTGTGGTCAAGATATACACCAAGAATCCGATGGCATACCAAGGCTCTGACATCCGCATGGGCATCGGTTCGGGACTGTACAGCAACCTTGAAGCAGCCCACTATCACCGTCCGAGCGAGCGTTTCGCGTTCTCTTCCGCAGTGTTCTACAGCGGTTTGGGAGGCTTTTTCGACAACTCCAACCTCGGAAAGAAGGCAGACCTGACCAACGAAGCGGGCGGTCGTATGCGCTTTATGCTCAAGCCGACGGAGAGTTTCACGGCAGACCTCACCGCAGACTACCAGTATGTAAACCAAAACGCGTTCCCTTACGGCGAATATAAGGCCGACGGAACGTTTGCAGACCCATCGACTACGGTGATGAACGGCTACAAGCGGCAGATGGTGACGGCCGGATTGAACCTGTCGTATGCCGCCCCGAAGCTGCTGTTCAGTTCGACTACGAGCTACCAATACCTGAAAGACCTGATGCAAATGGACCAGGACTACCTGCCAACCGACTACATGAGACTGGAACAACGGCAGAAAATGAATGCCATTACGCAGGAGTTGAGCTTGCGGAGCCACGGCCTTTCGGCATGGAACCACACCTCCGGCGCATTCTTCAGCTACCAGTGGCTGCGCACAAGTGCGCCGGTCTATTTCGGCGAAGCCATGAACCAACAGATAAAGGGCAGCATGCTCGGAGCGATAACGGCCAGTCCGCGCATACCGCAGACCGTGAAGGACATGCTCAACGGGTGTACTTTCACCGACAACTATGTGCCCGGCACGTTCAAAACCCCGGCCTTGAACCTCGGACTGTACCACGAAACCAACCTTAACCTGACCTCCCGGCTGACGGCAACCGTCGGGTTGCGCTACGACTACCAGCACCTTAGGATAGACTACGACACCTATTCGCAGTTCCTTTTCAACTATTCGCTCTCCGCAGGCGGGCACACCGTGACAAAGAGCAGCCGCTTCAGCTCGCTCCTGCAAGGCTCTGACGACAAGGAATACAACCAGTTGCTGCCCAAGTTCGCCCTTATGTACAGGCTGAACGGTGGCAACAACATCTATGCGACGGTGAGTAAGGGCTTCAGAGCTGGCGGTTACAACCTGCAGATGTTCGCCGACATATTCAGAACCGAGCAGAGTGGGCTGGGCAGCAGCCTCATGCAGCTTGCACAAGGCGACTATTCGTTGGAGCACAGTGCCGGGGACTATGACAAAGTGAACCGCACTATTGCCTACGAACCGGAGATTAGCTGGAACTATGAGGCCGGTGCGCACCTCAAAATGTTCGGCGGAAAGGTGCATATCGACCTCTCCGCATACTATATGCGCATCACTAACCAGCAGCTGTCCGTGCTTGCGGCCAACTACGGTTACGGACGTATGATGGTCAATGCGGGGCGTAGCGGCAGCTATGGCGTTGAGTTGGCACTGCGGGGGAGCGCACTTTCCGACCGTCTGTCGTGGGCTGCGACATACAGCTACACCCGTTCCACGTTCAGAGACTATACCGACAGCGTGCGCGTGGGCACCGCTTACGAGGAGCGGAGCTACCGGGGGAAACGAGTACCGTTCGTTCCGGCACACACATTCAGTGCCATGGCCGACTACAGGATAGGGCTTTCGCAGGGCGGAATGTTGCGCTCGGTGACCGTAGGCGCAAACGTTGTGGGCAACGGCAACACGTATTGGGACTCGGAAAATCTCTATTCGCAAAAGCTGTATGCCATACTCGGCGCCCACGTGGCGCTGGATTTCGGGGCGGTACGGGTTGACCTGTGGGGGCGCAACCTGACCGATACGAAGTACAACACGTTCCTTGTCAACAGCTCAGCCGACCAGACAACGCGCTCGTTTGCCCAGCGCGGCAATCCCATACAGGCCGGTGTTGACGTCAGTCTGCACTTCTGACGCACACAGACCCCATGAGGGGCCGGCAACATGTGGGCGTGTTAAAAGCAAAAGCGGGAGTCATATTGCTATGACTCCCGCTTTGGGTGGAGGGTGGGGCTCGAACCCACGACATTCAGAACCACAATCTGACGCTCTAACCAACTGAACTACATCCACCGTGTTGACGCTTTCGCTTGCTTAAAGCGTGTGCAAAGGTACGCAATATGTTTGAACGAGCCAAACAAATCGTGCGTTTTTATTTTTGATAGGATGGGAAATGGGCGGAAAATATGTGGAAAATGG
>CAVHML010000089.1:0-9349 GCA_963636905.1 bacterium | reverse complement strand
GCTATTACTGCCACAAGCACAATGCCCACAAGGGCGAACAGAAGGTTGCCATCCATCACGCCAAACCAGAAGAACAGGAACGTGAGGAGTATGGTTACGGCAGAGCCGATGGCTATTATCCGGAACGAAATGTCGCGCTGGGTGCGCAAAAGTGTCTTGTCTTCACCCTTTCCTCCTTTCATTTCCTTGGCAGCAAGCGATACTGCACCCTTTATGATGCCCCACGACTTGATGATACCTATGATACCTGCCATGGCTATACCGCCTATTCCGATGCTCTTACCATAAGCCCGGAAAATCTCTTCGGGACTCATCTGACCCACAGTGGTGCTGATTGACGGGTCCCAGGCGTTGAGTACCGTGTCGTGGAACAGCAGTGACATGCCCGGAACGAGCAGCCACCACACCGCAACCGAGCCGAGGCAGATGATGAGCGCATACTTCAGCCCGACGATGTAGCCCAGTCCGAGCACCGCAGCACCCGTGTTGACCTTGAATACCAGCTTGGCCTTGTCGGCCAAAGCCTCGCCCCAGCCTATGACACGCGACGTGAAATTCTCGTTCCACAGGCCGAATGTGGCCACAACGAAGTCATACAGTCCGCCTACAAGGCCGGCTATGAGCAGCGGTTTGGCCTGGTTGCCGCCCTTGGCGCCGCTTACGAGCACCTGCGTTGTGGCGGTTGCTTCGGGGAAAGGATACTTCCCGTGCATGTCACTCACGAAGTATTTGCGGAAAGGGATAAGGAACAGTATGCCTATCACGCCTCCGAGCAGCGACGAAATGAAGATTTTGAGGAACGAAGCGCTCATTTCCGGGTACTTCGCCTGTAGGATATAGATGGCCGGAAGGGTGAATATGGCACCGGCAACCACCGCCCCGGAGCATGCGCCGATGCTCTGTATGATGACGTTCTCGCCGAGTGCGCCCTTGCGTTTGGCCGCTGTGGATACGCCCACGGCAATGATTGCTATCGGTATGGCGGCCTCAAACACCTGCCCTACCTTCAGTCCGAGGTAGGCAGCTGCGGCAGAAAAGAGCACTGTCATTAGTATTCCCCATGTGACAGACCACGTGTTAACCTCCGGGTATGCCCTGTGCGGACTCATCATCGGCACGTATTCCTCACCGTCTTTCAGCTCCCGGAACGCGTTTTCCGGCAGCTCTGCCATCACTGTCTCGTCCTTTTCTTCCATGCAAATTGTCTTTTCAATGTACGTTACACAACCGTCTGCGCCCGTAACCCGGCCGTTTACCACCCGTAAACAGCCCGTTTGGCAACCGCAAACAGCCCCTTTGGCGGGCGTAAACCGCCCGTTTACGCTCCGTTACTTTACCTCCCAGATGTCGTTAGTCTCCAGCAGCTCCATGAAGTTGTGGTACTTCTTCTGCTGTTTAACGTCCTCTATCTGTTGGTTAACCGCCTCGTCGTAGGTCGGAGCCTGTACGTCCCGTATCACTCCAAGAGCCACCGGGAACCCGTGTTCGTTATCCATCATGGCCAGTTTCAGCTGCAATGTGTTGTCTTCACAGTGCGCATCGTGAACGAGAATGTCCTTTTCACTGACACCGTTCTCGCCTATTTTCACCACCTTCAGGCCGAATCCTTCCTGCACAAGGCCGTATTCGTTGTTCTCACCGAACAGGAGAGGCTTGCCGTGTTCCACATATATGGCGTTTTTCTTGCGCCCCTCCTTGTTGTAAACGGAGTCGTGGGTGCCGTCATTGAATATGACGCAGTTCTGCAATATCTCGCATACCGATGCGCCTTTGTGCTGTTGGGCGGCCTTAAGTATGGCGATTGTGCCGGCAGAATCGGTGGCTACGGCACGCGCAAAGAAGTGTCCGCGTGCGCCGAAGCACAGCTCCGCAGGGCGGAAAGGGTCTTCCACCGTGCCGTAAGGGCTTGACTTCGACACGAAGCCGCGCGGACTTGTGGGCGAATACTGTCCCTTGGTCAGTCCGTAGATGCGGTTGTTGAGCAGTATGACGTTGATGTCTATGTTGCGGCGCATGGCGTGTATGAAGTGGTTACCGCCGATTGCCAGTCCGTCACCGTCGCCGCTGACCTGCCAAACCGTCAGCTTCGGGTTTGCCACCTTGGTGCCTGTGGCTATGGCAGCCGCCCTTCCGTGTATCGTCTGCATGGCATACGTGTTCACATAGTAGGGCAACCGGCTTGAACAACCGATGCCTGAAATGACGGCAGTCTCGTATGGAGCGACGCCAACCTCGGCCATAGCCTTGTGAAGTGATGCCAGGAAGAAGTGGTCACCGCACCCCGGGCACCACCGGGGCTGCCCTTTTTTATAGTCTTGAAATGTGTACATCTCTTTATCCTTTCTGTTTAGCGTCAATAATTGCCCTGAATGCGTTGACCAGCTCCTCCACTACGAACGGCTGTCCCTTCACTTGGTTGAACTTCTGCGGTACAAATCCGTCAACTTTCATGCGCAGATAGCCGGCCAGTTGGCCAAGGTTTTGCTCCGCAACCACCACCTTGGGATATTTGAGAAGCACCTCTGCGGTGTTCTTGGGCAGCGGGTTTATATACTTGAACTGTGCCAGTGCTACCTTGTGTCCCTCGCTTTGCAGCGCTTTCACGGCCGAACAGAGGTGGCCGTAGGTGCTTCCGAAGCCGACAACCAGCAGCTCTGCGTCGTCAGCGTCACCCTCCACTGCAAGGTCGGGCACGTTTATGCGCGCTATCTTCTCCGCTCTCAGCCTGTCCATGCGGTCGTGGTTCTCAGGGTCGGTCGATATGGCACCCGTATTCCCGTCCTTTTCCAGTCCTCCGAGTATGTGTGTGTAGCCTTCGTTGCCCGGTATGGCCCAGTATCTCACCGCTGTGTCGGGGTCACGGCGGTATGGAGAGTAGTTGCCTTGCTGCTCTGGCGTTGCATAGTGGGGCTTTATGTCGGGCAGGTTGGCTATATCCGGCAGTTTCCACGCCGCCGAGCCGTTGGCAATGAATGCGTCGGTGAGCAGGATGACCGGCGTAAGATGCTCCAAAGCTATCTTTGCCGCACTGTAAACCGCATCGAAGCAGTCGGTGGGGCTGGTTGCGGCTATCACGGGGAGCGGACTTTCGCCGTTTCGCCCGTAGAGTGACTGAAGCAAGTCGGTCTGTTCGCTCTTCGTAGGCAAGCCTGTGGAAGGGCCGCCGCGCTGTACGTCAATCACAACCAGCGGCAATTCGTCGATTACTGCGAGGTTTATCGCCTCCGATTTCAGGCAGATGCCGGGGCCGGAGGTCGATGTGGCGGCCAAAGCCCCTGCGAATGACGCGCCAATGGCACTGGCGCAGCCCGAAATCTCGTCCTCACACTGCACGGTAATCACGCCGCACGACTTGTGTTTGGCCAGTTCGTGCAGTATATCCGTGGCAGGTGTGATGGGATAAGAACCGAGAAAGAGCTTCAGTCCGGCCTTTTCGGCGGCGGCTATCAGTCCGTATGCGGTGGCCTTGTTGCCCGTTATGTCCATGTAGCGTCCCTTTTCCTTGTGCTTGGACTCTATCCTATAGGTTGCCGGAACGCTCGCATGCACGTTGTGACCGTAGTCGTAGCCGGCTCTAACCACCTTTATATTGTTCTCCGCAACCTGCGGTTTCTTGGCGAATTTGTCGCGCAGGAAGCCCTCAACCAGCGGCAATTCGCGGTTGAACAGCCAGCACACGAGTCCCAAAGCGAACATATTGCGGCACTTGAGCACGCTCTTGTTGTCCATACCGCTGTCACTCAGGCAGTCTTTCACCATCTGTGTGATGGGGCAAGCCACCACTCTGTCGGCGTCAATGCCCATTTCGGCAAGATAATCCTCGGTCTTGAACTCCGCTTTCTGCAAGTCTTTCGCACCGAAACTGTCGGTGTCTATGATGACAGTTGCCTGGGGTTTGGCGTATTTATACTGCGTTTTCAGTGCGGCAGCGTTCATGGCTACGAGCACGTCACACTTGTCTCCGGGTGTGAAAACCTTGCCTGCGCCTATGTGAACCTGAAACCCTGACACCCCCGTGAGCGAGCCTTGCGGGGCGCGGATGTCGGCCGGATAGTCGGGAAACGTCGAGATGCCGTTGCCAACCGTGGCCGACACTGTGGAAAAGATGTTTCCCGCCAACTGCATCCCGTCGCCGGAGTCGCCCGAAAAGCGCACTACCACCTGGTCAAGCTCCTTCACTTCCAATTCTTCTGCCATATCTGTATCTTTCTTTTGCCCTGCTTGGGGCGTTAAAACTGTGTGTTTTCTTTCTTCGGCTGCAAATTTCGCAAACTTTAACGAGAATAGCAAATGTTTTAATCGGAAAATCCACGGATGCCAAGTGAACGCCTTTTAAGCCGTAAGTTAATTGCATTTTTACACGCAACGGGAGGTTTTCGTGGCACAATGAAAGCGTTTCGGCTCCGTTGCTTACATCTTGAACAAGAGGAAACACAGACTTCCGGCGGCAAATTCTGCCGGGTTACGACCCGCAAACGGGCTGGTCACGTGACGCAAACGGGCGGTTTTTGACCCGTAAACAGGCTGGTTACGAACAGTAAACGGGCTGGTTACGAACCGTAAACCGCCGGGTTATTACAGCGCAACGCTTGCCTTTTGCCGCATAATAAGTACCTTTGCATCTGTCAACTCCGGCCTTCGGAAGCCGGAAATCACACATTATTATATATAGGAAGCCCAACAAAGATGCCCAAACGCCCGGAACAGGACAACAACCGCAGGGACTGCACGAGCCGAGTGACCGGCGACGAGCTGTTCGTCGCGTGCCTTGAAATGGCCACAGGGGCGGTAAGCCCGCAGATGTGCAGCCGCCGTATGCACGAAGTGCTCGTCCTGGCCTGCGCAGAGGGCACGCGCCGCTCCGCAATGAGCTTCGGCAGCCTCTTCGCACAGGTGGATTATCTGTGCAAAAGGTGCGGTGTGGCCGCGCCGGACAAGGCTGCCATACAGACAATGCGCCGACACTCCAACAGTAGCGGGCCGCTTGACCGCGCCGAACTGCTCTACGACCTTCGCGCACTCGCCCTCTTCATCTCGGCAGTGTTTGCCGTCGGCGTGCCGGGGAGGCTGCTTGCCGCGCTTCCGCCGCACAACCGTCCTGCGCAAAAGGCCGCCCCGATAGACGCAAAGCGGCTGCGCTGCATCGTGGACGGCTGGGACGACACCTATATATATATGACCACCGACGACGAATGTGGCGGACGGGCGGTCAGAATGGACTACACCGACTGCTCCGACGGACGGGACAACGCCTACCTGAGGCGGCTTTTGGCCAAGGGAATGCAGCTGAACCTGCTTGACTGTCGTGCCGACGGCGACTGCATAAGGCCGGATTTCGTGGTGGTGGAGCCTGACTTTCTCGTCGATATAAGCTCGGTTGCGGCCTGTTTCTCCGACTACGGCCACAGCCCTCTGGCCTATACAATCAACAGAATGCGCCCACGTGCCAACAGCCAACCTATACTTCTCGGTAATTTTGCGGGCAGTGCGCTCGACAATATCATCAACAACGGCAGCTTCAACCTGCACGATACGATAACCAACTCGTTCAAAAGCCAGGCCATGCAGTTCTGTTCCTGCCCCTCGTTCAACGCTACGGAGTTTGTAAACGCGGCAAAGACACAGACCGACAACCTGCGTGAGGTGGTGGAAGCGCTGTTCTCCCGACCAGCAGAAGGCCGGCTTGGAGGCTACGACCGCAGCAAAGCCATGCTCGAACCGTCGTTTGTGTGCGAGAGTCTCGGCCTCCAGGGACGCGCAGACCTTATGACCACCGACATGAAGCTGCTGGTTGAGCAGAAGTCTGGGCGGCTTCCGTCGCACGGATACGGTCATTCCGCCCCGAAAATGCGCTATCAGGAGTCCCACTACGTGCAGCTATTGCTCTACTACGGCGTGCTCCGCTACAACTACGGCGTGACTGACAAGACCGTGGATATGCGTTTGCTCTACTCAAAGTACCGTGCGGCAGACGGATTGCTGGCGGTAAACTTCTACAAGGGGCTGTTCTGCGAGGCGATAAAGCTGCGCAACCGCATCGTGGCCGGCGAGTTTGTGATGGGCAACGGGGGCTTTGCCGCAGTCATGGACCGCCTTGGCGCAGACGCAATCAACGAGACAGGAGTACACGACCGCCTGTTTGAGGGCTTCATCCGCCCGCAGACGGAGGCCGTCACGGCCCCCCTGCACCGTATGTCGCCCGTCGAGCGCGCCTATTTCGTGCGTATGGCCACCTTCACCTACCGGGAACAGCTTGCCCAAAAGGTGGGTTCGCAGGAGGGAGTGGCCGGTTCGGTGGCCGATCTGTGGAACATGCCGCTTGCAGAGAAGCAGGAAACGGGCAACATCTACACCGGTCTGCGCATCACAAGCAAGCGTTGCTCCACCGGGTACAGCGGCTTTGACCTCTTCACGCTGGCCGTTCCCGACTACGGAACCGACTTCCTGCCCAACTTCAGGCGCGGGGATATGGTGTATATGTATGCCTATGACGGCGTGCCGGACGTGCGCCGGAGCGTGCTGCACAGGGGTATTCTGTGCGAAACCGGCACGGACAGCATCACCGTGAGGCTCATTAACGGCCAGCAGAACCCCGCCCTGTTCGGCGAAACCGACTATGCTGTGGAGCACGGAGGGGCAGACGGCGCGGCCAACTCGATGCTCCGCAGTCTCCATACGTTCATAACAGCGCCCCAAAACTTCCGGGACTTGCTCCTCGGACAGCGCAGTCCTGCGGCCGACACCGCCCTGTCGCTCACCCGAAGCTATCACCCTTCATACGACGAAGTGCTGCTCCGCGCCAAACAGGCGCGCGACTATTACCTGCTGATGGGGCCTCCCGGCACCGGGAAAACGTCGATGGCGTTGCGCTTTCTGGTCGAGGAAGAACTCTCAGACGGTGCGTCCGCGATACTTATAACGGCCTATACAAACCGCGCAGTCGATGAGATATGCGCCATGCTTGACCGCTCCGGCATCGGTTTCCTGCGCATCGGCAACGAGAGTTCGTGCGACCCGCGCTTCGCAAACCACCTGCTTGAGGCCGCTTTGGGGGCTTCTCCCAAGCTGGAAGACATACGCCGGCGCATCGTGGACGAGCGGGTTGTGGTGGCCACAACATCAACTTTGCTCGCCCGACCGTTCGTGTTTGCGCTCAAGAAGTTCACGCTTACCATCGTTGACGAGGCTTCCCAGATACTCGAACCGGCCATTGTGGGACTGCTCACAGGCCGCTTCATACTCATCGGAGACCACAAACAGCTGCCCGCAGTGGTGGCTCAGGGCGAAGCGGAGTCGGCGGTTGGTGAAACCATACTGCGCAGTATCGGTCTGGAAGACTGCCGCCAGTCGCTCTTCGAGCGGCTCCTGCGGTGGGAGAAACTATGCGGACGCAAGCAGTTTGTGGGCGTTTTGCGCCGCCAAGGGCGCATGCACCCGGACATAGCCGCCTTTCCCAACGAGATGTTCTACCGCAATGAGAGGCTCGAACCCGTGCCTTGCGACCACCAGACGGAGACTTCGCTGGGCTATGAGGCCGCTCCGCAAGACCGGCTCGACCGCATCCTGCAGCACAAGCGCATGGTTTTTCTGCCCGTAGAGCCGCCCTTGCCCGGCGAAGACGGCGGCGGACTGAAGTCAAACGTGGCGGAGGCGCGCGTGGTGGCCGATGTTTTGCGACGCATAGTGCGCTTCTACGGCCAGCGGTTCGACCCTCTGGCCACCGTAGGGGTAATAGTTCCCTACCGCAACCAGATAGCTATGATACGCCGGGAGATGGACAAACTGGGTCTGGGCGGCCTCTCCGATGTATCGATAGACACCGTTGAGCGATATCAGGGCAGCCAGCGCGACGTGATAATCTACTCGTTTACGGTAACAAAACCCTACCAACTGGCTTTCCTTACGGCCAACACGTTCACGGAAGAAGGCCGCTTGATAGACCGCAAACTGAACGTTGCCATCACCAGAGCGCGCCGTCAGATGATTATGACGGGCTGCGAGCAAGTGCTACAGGCCAATCCGCTGTTTGCAGAACTTATGAAAAGATATGCTGCAAGGCCGTGATACAACGAACAAACCGATATTATAACGAGAGAAAACCTATATTACAACGAGAGCAATCCTACATTACAACAAGACAAACCGACGATATGAAAAACGAAACGGTAAGGACAGACTGCCTGTCGATAGGCTATAGCGACAAGCACGGGGTGACTGTCGTGGCAAAAGGCATCAGCGCAGAGATAAAGGGCGGCGAGCTAACCTGTCTGCTCGGTGCCAACGGAGTGGGCAAATCGACGCTCCTGCGCACCCTGTCGGCCTTTCAGCCAAAGATAGGAGGCGGAATTTACATCGGAGACCGCGAGATTGACTCGTTCAACGCCAAGGAACTGGCTCGCAAGATAGGTGTTGTGCTCACGGAAAAGCCCGATGTGGTGAACATGACCGTGCGCGACATGACGCTCATGGGGCGGTCTCCGTACACCGGCTTCTGGGGTTCGTATTCCGAAACCGACCGTAAAGTGGCCGAAGAGGCCATAGAAATGGTGGGCATAGGCCACATTGCCGACCGGCTGATGGGCGAGTTGAGCGACGGAGAGCGGCAAAAGGTTATGATAGCCAAGGCTCTGGCGCAGCAGACGCCGGTGATTTATCTGGACGAACCCACCGCTTTCCTCGATTTTCCAAGCAAGGTGGAGGTAATGAGGCTGCTCCACAGCATAAGCAGGGAGTCGGGTAAGGTGGTGTTTCTGTCCACCCACGACCTCGAACTCGCCCTGCAACTGGCCGATACCGTATGGCTTATGGACAGGGAGCGCGGCATCAGCATAGGCACACCCGAAGACTTGGCGCTCGACGGCACGCTCCCTGCGTTCTACAGCCGCCGGGGTATCGTGTTCGACAAGGCCGCCGGCGTGTTCAGAGTGGACTGCGAGACAGTGGCAACCGTGCGTTTGGACGGCACAGACAGTCCCAGCCGCGCCATGGCAGCCAAGGCTTTGCGCCGCAACGGCTACGCTTCCTGCGGCGACGGGGCGTTTTGCAGGGTGGAAGTCACGCCCGGAGGCTTCGCAGTGAGCCGTGAAACGGAACGAAAAGAGGCCGCAACGGTGGCGGAGATGCTCGCCATAGTCAACGCCATGCGGCAGTATTCCGAGGCAGAAGAGACCGTTTCCAAAGAAGAACCCGAAAAACTGTAAGCGCAACCGCACCGTTTGCTTACAATATATCTTGTATTCCAAATCATAAAGGGAAACTGTAAGCAAAAGCAACCCATACGGTTTCAAACCAAAAACCGCCCGTTTGCGCATCGTAAACACGGTGTTTACGCATCGCAAACGGGCGGTTT
>CAVHML010000088.1:0-9398 GCA_963636905.1 bacterium | reverse complement strand
GTCAAGGCCGTGTTTGCGATAAATCATGTAACTTTGCACCACACAAGCCGCACCCAAACAGGCCGGAAACGCCGCCGTCACCACGACAGAGGCCGCAATAGTGTGCGCAGAAGACTGCATCCTTCGCATACAAAAGTTATATTATCTGAATACAGACACTACATTATTAATATATGAACAGACAAGAATTGGTCAGCGAAATCTTCGGAAAGAAGTCGTTTCTGTGCGTCGGACTCGACACAGACCTCAAGAAAATACCCCAGCACCTGCTGGGAGAGGACGACCCGATGTTCGCTTTCAACAAGGCAATCATCGACGCCACCGCCCCTTACTGCGTGGCCTACAAGCCAAATCTCGCCTTCTACGAGTCGGCAGGGCTTAAGGGAATGGCGTCGTTCGAGCGCACTGTGAAGTATCTGAAAGCCAACTACAAGAACCACTTCATCATTGCCGACGCGAAACGCGGCGACATAGGCAACACATCGGCCATGTATGCACGCACTTTCTTCGGCGAATACGACATTGATGCGCTCACCGTAGCGCCCTATATGGGCGAGGACAGCGTCACCCCGTTCCTCACTTACGGCGGCAAGTGGGTGATTTTGCTCGCCCTGACGAGCAACAAGGGGTCGCACGACTTCCAGTTGACCGAGGACAACAGCGGGGAAAGGCTGTTTGAAAAGGTGCTCCGCACATCGCAACAGTGGGGTAACAAGAACAATATGATGTATGTGGTGGGTGCAACCCAAGGGGAAATGTTCAAGGACATACGCAAAGTGGCGCCGGAGCACTTCCTCCTTGTACCCGGAGTGGGTGCACAGGGAGGCAGTCTCCAGGAGGTTTGCAAGTACGGAATGACCGCCGACTGCGGCCTGCTCGTCAACTCTTCGCGCGGAATCATATACGCTTCGGCCGGAAAAGACTTCGCTGACGTGGCCGGAGAGAAAGCCAAGGAACTGCAAGAGCAGATGGCAGCCGAGCTAACCCAACGATGCAAGACTGCACAATAATAAACGACCCGGTCTTCGGGTTCATTTCCATACCCAAAGGGTTGCTGTCTGACATAGTGAAGCACCCTCTGGTGCAACGCCTCACGCGCATCAACCAGCTGGGACTGGCATCGGTGGTGTATCCGGGAGCCAAGCATACGAGGTTTCTGCACTCCATCGGGGCGTTCCATCTCATGTCGAAAGCCATACTTACCCTGCAACAGAAGGGCAATTTCATATTCGACAGCGAGGCGGAAGCGGTCGGTGCAGCCATACTGATGCACGACATAGGCCACGGGCCTTTCAGTCATGTGCTCGAAAACACGCTGATTAGCGGCATCTCACACGAGGAGATTTCGCTGCTAATGATGGAACGCATAAACCGCGACTTGGGCAACCGCCTCAACTTAGCCATCAAGATATTCAAGAACGAGTACCCGAAAAGGTTCCTTCACCAGCTGATTAGCAGCCAGTTGGACGTTGACCGGCTCGACTATCTCAGCCGCGACTGCTTCTTTACCGGGGTGAACGAGGGCAACATAGGCAGCGCACGCATCATAGAAATGCTCAACGTGGCCGACGACAAGCTCGTGATTGAGCACAAGGGAATATACTCCATCGAGAACTATCTCACGTCGAGACGGCTCATGTACTGGCAGGTATATCTGCACAAGACGGCAGTGGCCTACGAGAAGGTGCTCATCAACGCCCTGCGGAGAGCCAAGTTTCTGGCTCACAACGGCCACGACGTGTTCGCCACACCGGCACTCCGCCACTTCCTCTACAACGACATCGACGAGAAATGGTTTGCCTCACACCCCGAAACGCTCAACCTCTACAGCCAACTGGACGACAACGACATCTGGTGCAGCCTGAAAGTATGGAAAGACTGCGGCGACAAGATACTGGCAACCCTTGCCGCTGACATGGTGGACAGGAGCGTTTTCAAGGTGGAAATACACGATGAACCGGTAAGCGACAGCCGACTGGACGAAGTGAAGGCGATGCTTGCCGACAGGATGCAGGTGGACATGGCCGACACAAGCTACCTTATGAGCGTGGCAACAGTGCAGAAAGACATGTATAACGCCGACGAAGACAGCATCACAATACTCTATAAGGACGGCTCTCTGAGAGACATTGCGGAAGCATCCGAACTACTCAACGCCCAAATGCTCTCCAAAAAAATAAGAAAATACTACCTCTGTTATCAGAGGATATAAACAAATTTTGCTATATTTGCATAATTAACAAACTCCAAAACCACACAATGGAATTTACAGCCAAGCAGATTGCTGACTTTATCGGCGGCAAGGTGGAGGGCGACGGCAGCGTCTCCGTAAACACTTTCGCCAAGATAGAAGAAGGAACAAAGGGGGCTATCTCCTTTTTGTCAAATCCCAAATATACACATTATATATATAGCACACAGTCAAGCATAGTCCTCGTGAACGAAGACATGGTGTTTGACAAGCCCGTAAGCGCGACTCTCATACGTGTAGCCAACGCCTACGAGTGCGTGGCCAAGCTGCTTCAGATGTACGAAGCGTCCAAACCTAAGAAGAAAGGTATAGACCCGCTGGCCTCGATAGCCCAAAGCGCGACCATTGGCAAGGACGTTTACGTGGGTGCTTTCGCCTGTATAGGCGAGAACGCTGTGGTGGGTGACAATACCATAATATACCCCCACAGCGTGATAGGCGACGGTGTGACAATAGGCAACGGCTGCCTCATTTACCCCAACGTGACCATCTACGAGGGATGCCGCATAGGAAACCGGGTGACAATCCATGCAGGTACGGTAATCGGAGCCGACGGTTTCGGCTTTGCACCCAACGCTGAAGGCTACGACAAGATACCGCAGATTGGCATAGTAACGATAGAAGACGACGTGGAAATCGGCGCAAACACCTGCATAGACCGCTCGACTATGGGCAGTACCATAATAAGAAAAGGTGTGAAACTCGACAACCTGATACAGGTGGCCCACAACGTTGAGATAGGCGAAAACACCGTCATGTCGGCGCAAGTGGGCATTGCGGGAAGCACGAAGGTGGGTTCGTGGTGCATGTTCGGCGGACAGGTGGGTCTGGCCGGCCACATTACCGTCGGCGACAAGACCTTCCTCGGAGCGCAGTCGGGAGTGCCGGGCAACATAAAGGGCAACCAGACGCTCATAGGTACGCCGCCCATGAAACCGAAGGCTTACTTCAGATCACAAGCAATATTCAGAAAGCTGCCGGAAATGTACAGGCAGCTGGACGAAATGCAGAAGGAAATAGAAAAATTGAAGAACAACAAATAAAGAAACACGATGAAACAGACAACTCTAAAGGGAAGTTTCTCCCTCTGCGGCAAAGGTCTGCACACAGGACTCAGCCTGACTGTTACATTCAACCCTGCACCTGAGAATACGGGCTACAAGATACAGCGCATTGACCTTGACGGCATGCCGATAATAGACGCCATAGCCGAGAACGTTGTCGATACAAAACGCGGCACGGTTCTCGGCAAGGGCGACGTGAGAGTATCTACCGTTGAGCACGGTCTGGCAGCGCTTTACGCCCTCGGAATAGACAACTGCCTGATACAGGTGAACGGTCCGGAGTTCCCAATCCTTGACGGTAGCGCAGCAAACTACGTGGACAAGATAGAGGAAATAGGCAAGGAAGAGCAGAACGCCCCCAAGGACTGGTATGTAATCCACAAGAAAATCGAGGTGAAAGACGAGGAGACAGGCTCGTGCATCACCATACTTCCCGACGAGGAGTTCAGCCTTACGGTCATGTGCTCGTTCAACTCAAAGTTCATAAACAGCCAGTTTGCGTCGCTCGACAAAATCGAGGACTTCAAGAAAGAGATAGCTCCGGCAAGGACATTCGTGTTCGTCCGCGACATCGAACCGCTGCTTCAGGCCAACCTGATAAAGGGCGGCGACCTCGACAACGCCATAGTTATCTACGAAAAACAGACCTCGCAGGAACAGCTCGACAAGCTTGCCGACATGATACAGGTGGAGCACCGCGACGCAACCGAGCTTGGCTACATACAGAACAAGCCGCTCGTGTGGGGAAACGAGTGTACCCGCCACAAGCTACTCGACATTGTGGGTGACATGGCTCTTATAGGCAAGCCTATCAAGGGGCGCATCATCGCCACACGACCGGGGCATACAATCAACAACAAGTTTGCCCGCCAGATGCGCAAAGAGATACGCAAGCACGAGATACAGGCTCCTTTATATGACCCGAACGAGACTCCGGTGATGGACGTGAACCGCATCCGCGAACTTCTTCCGCACCGCTACCCAATGCAATTGGTCGATAAAGTCATCGGACTCGGTGCCACAAGCATCGTAGGCATAAAGAATGTGACAAGCAACGAACCGTTCTTCGTAGGCCATTTCCCACAGGAACCTGTAATGCCGGGCGTGCTTCAGGTGGAGGCAATGGCACAGTGCGGCGGTCTGCTTGTACTCAATACGGTGGAAGAACCGGAGCGTTGGTCAACGTACTTTATGAGGATAGATGACGTGAAGTTCCGCCAGAAGGTGGTTCCGGGCGACACTCTCATTTTCAAAGTTGACCTTCTCGCACCGATACGCCACGGTGTTTCATCGATGAAGGGCTACGTTTTCGTTGGCGACCACATCGTTTCGGAAGCGTCATTCACCGCCCAGATAGTAAAAAACAAATAACACTGGAGAAACGCAACACATGAATACAATAAGCCCAATGGCATTTGTGTCGCCAAAGGCGAAGCTCGGCGACAACAACATAATCGGTCCCTTCTGCTACATCGACGACAACGTGGTGATAGGCGACAACAACAAGTTGTACAACAGCGTGACTGTCCACACTGGAGCGCGCATCGGCAACGGAAATGAGTTCTTTTCAGGAGCAAGCATAAGCACAAAACCGCAGGATTTGAAGTTCAAAGGCGAGGAGACAACGTGCGAGATAGGCGACAACAACAGCATACGTGAGAACGTAACCATAAGCCGTGGCACCGCAAGCAAGGGCAAAACGGTGGTCGGTTCGGGCAACCTGCTGATGGAAAACATGCACGTCGCGCACGACTGCGTTATCGGTAACGGACTGATAATCGGCAACTCCACCAAGTTTGCCGGTGAGGTTACGGTAGATGACCACGCCATTATCAGTGCGACAGTGCTGTGCCATCAGTTCTGCCACATAGGAGGTTATGTTATGATACAGGGCGGCTGCAGGTTCAGTCAGGACATTCCACCTTATATAATAGCAGGCAAAGAACCCACGAAATACTGCGGTATCAACATCATCGGGCTGCGCCGGCGCGGCTTCAGCAACGAGACAATAGAGAAGATACACGACACTTACCGCATTATATATGCCAACGGCATAATAAAGGACGGCATCCAGGAGGCACGAACCAAGTATCCGGGAGTCGCAGAGGTGGAATATATCTGCTCGTTCATAGAGAGTTCCAAACGGGGAATCATCCGTTAATGGACGATATTCTTGTCGTTCTTACCGGTCCGACAGCCGTGGGAAAGACAGCGTTGTGCATGGAAATAGCCCGAAAATACGGCCTTTCCATTATCAATGCCGACTCAAGGCAGATGTATCAAGGCATGACAATAGGCACAGCCGCACCGTCCGCAGAACAGATGAGGCAGGTTGAGCACTTCTTTGTCGGCACTCTGCCGCTGCAAAGCTACTACAATGCGGCAATGTTTGAGCAAGACGCCTTGCAGGAGATAGCCCGGCAGTTCAGCCGACAGTCCTCCTGCGGCAGACGGCTGGCCTTGATGAGCGGCGGAAGCATGATGTATATCGACGCTGTGTGCAAGGGCATCGACGACATCCCGACCATTACCGAGGAGACAAGGAGTGCTGTAAAGGCACGGTTGGAACGGGAAGGGCTCGAAAACCTGTGCGAAGAGCTGCGCAGACTTGACCCCGACTACTACGAAACCGTTGACCGAAAGAACACAAGGCGCGTTGTCCACGCTCTGGAGATATGCCTTCAGACAGGCAAGACCTACACTTCGTTCCGCAAAAGGAAGAGAAAGGAACGTCCCTTCAGGGTCGCGACTATCGTACTCGACCGACCGCGCGAAGAACTCTACGGGAGAATCAACGCAAGAGTCGATTCCATGATGGAGCAAGGGCTGCTCGACGAGGCCAAACGCCTTTATCCGTACAGGCAACTCAACGCTTTGAACACCGTAGGCTACAAGGAAATGTTCGCTTACCTCGATGGTTTGTATCCGTTAGACGAAGCCGTGGAACGTATAAAGGGCAACACACGACGCTACGCACGCAAACAACTGACATGGTTCAAGCGGTATGAGGATGCCAAATGGTTCAATCCGAATGACACAAACGAAATAATGAATTATATAACTCGACTATGAGCAAGGTTTCTGACGAGGGGAAAGGCTTTGTAAAACGCTGCCTTTCCTTGTTTTTTAAGGCTATAAAAGGCTTCGCTTCATGGTACAAAAGCCTCTACAAAGGCAAGAAATGGTATGTCAAGACGCTCATTGGCTTCATTTCTTTCATTGCTGCGTTCATCATATATCTGGGAGCTGTAGATATAAACTTCCTGTGGCTTTTCGGCAAATCGCCCGGCATGGCAATGATAAAGAAGCCGGTCACCAATCAGGCTTCCGAGATTTACAGTGCCGATGGGGTCATGATAGGCAAGTATTTCAACGAGAACAGAACTCCCGTGAAGTACGAAGACGTGAACCCGGTGTTCTGGAAAGCGCTCATAGACACCGAAGACGAGCGTTTCTACCACCACTTCGGCATTGACCTGCAAGGCGTTTTCGCCGCTGCAAAGGACTATGCCGTACACCACGATGCGCGCGGTGCCTCGACAATAACGCAGCAGTTGGTGAAAAACATGTTCCGGGTTCGCACCCAATACTCCACAGGTTTGCTCGGCTATATCCCCGGTGTGAAGATGCTGATAATGAAGAGCAAGGAGTGGATTACCGCCGTTAAGATAGAAATGCTGTTCGACAAGAAGGAAATACTGACCATGTACGCCAACACGGTGGACTTCGGCTCGAACGCATACGGCGTGAAAACGGCCTGCAACACATACTTCGGCACAACGCCAAAGGACATGACCACCGACCAGGCGGCCATTCTCGTGGGTATGCTCAAGGCCACTACCTACTACAACCCGCGCATTAATCCCGAAAACAGTCTGCGCCGCCGCAACACGGTGCTCAACAACATGATGCAGCACGGCGACTTGACCCGGCAGGCGTTCGACTCGCTGAAGGCGAAGCCCATACTTCTCGACTACAACGTAGAGAGCAACTACGACGGACAGGCCACTTACTTCCGTGAAGCGGTGGCCAACGAACTGAAAGACTGGTGTCACGACAACGGTTATGACCTTTACACGAGCGGACTGAAGATATTTACCACCGTAGATACCCGTATGCAGAAGTATGCGGAGGAGGCTGCGCGCAAGCAGATGCGCATTGTACAGCGCAACTTCAAGAACCACTGGGGCAATACCAATCCCTGGCAAGACGAAAAGCATCAGGAAATATCCGGGTTCATCGAAGGTATCGTGCAAAAGTTGCCCATCTACAAACAGCTCTTGCAGAGATACCCCAACAATCCCGACTCCATACAGATTTGTCTCAACCGTCCGCACAAGGTAAAGGTGTTCGACTATGACAAAGGCATAGTGGAAAAGGAGATGAGCACGATGGACTCCATCCGCTATATGGTGCGCTTCATGCACTGCGGGTTCGTGGCAATGGAGCCAAACACCGGACACGTGAAGGCGTGGGTGGGCGACATCGACTTCAAGTCGTGGAAATACGACAAGGTGACGGCCATGCGCCAGCCCGGTTCCACGTTCAAGCTGTTTGTATATGCCGAGGCCATGAACCAGGGACTGACCCCTTGCGACAAGCGGCGCGACGAGTTTTTCAGCATGAAGGTGTATGACGCTCAGCAGAAGAAGGAAGTTACGTGGGCACCGACCAACGCCAACGGATATTTCACGGGCGACTCCATGCCGCTGAAGGCCGCCTTTGCCCAGAGTATCAACTCCGTGGCGGTGAAGCTCGGCCAGGAAGTGGGCATAGACAATATCGTAAGCACTGCCCACGAGATGGGCATCAAGAGTCCGCTCGACAACACGCCGTCGCTCGCACTCGGTTCAAGCGACGTCAACCTGCTGGAACTGGTCAACGCCTACGCCACTGCCGTCAACGACGGCAAGATGCACGAGCCGGTACTCGTCACCCGGATACTCGATCGAGACGGTAATGAGATCTACACCGCACCGTCCGAACAGCACCAGGCCATACCCTACAAGAGTGCGTTCCTCATGCAGCAGCTGTTGCAGGGCGGTATGCGCGAGCCGGGCGGCACGAGCCAGAGTCTGTGGGGCTATGTGGGCAAATACCGCGACACTGATTTCGGTGGAAAGACCGGTACGTCCAACAACCACTCCGACGCATGGTTTGTGGGAGTCAGCCCCAATCTGGTGGCTGGCGCATGGGTTGGCGGCGAATACCGCTGCATCCACTTCCGCACAGGTGCGCTCGGTCAGGGCAGCCGCACGGCATTGCCCATCTGCGGCTACTTCTTCGAGTCCGTACTCGGCGACCCCGCTTTCCAGAAATACCACGGCAAGTTTGCCAAACCCAAGGATGCCGACATCACATACTCGATGTATAACTGCGACAGCTACTACAGAAGCCGCCGTGACACCGACTCTGTAAGCACCGACAGCATAGTCTCAGAAGAAGAGGCCGTCACGTTTGAAGGCAGCGAAACGCCGGCCGCCGCCACCGAAAACGGCCATGAGCACTCCACAGACCATGCCGGGACAGTGAAGGAAGGCACTGCCGAGCACCCCAAAGCCGCCGCTACAGAGACCAAGAAGCGCAAGAAACCCACATACGAAGACGTGACTTTCCCCGACTGACACGCTGGTATGGAACTCGATTTAGACAACAAAGAGTGGCAAGACGCACTGCAAATCATCCGGTTTACCCGCCGCTCGCTCTTCCTTACAGGCAAGGCGGGCACGGGTAAATCCACCTTTCTGCGCTACGTAGCCGAACAGACCAAGAAGAAATACGTCATCCTTGCGCCCACCGGCATCGCCGCCATCAATGCCGGAGGCAGCACCCTGCACAGCTTTTTCCGTCTTCCCTTCCATCCGCTGCTGCCCAACGACAGCCGCTACAACGCGCGCAACATCCGCAAAACCCTCAAGTACAACAGTGCCCACTGCAAACTTCTGCGCGAAGTGGAGCTTATTATCATCGACGAAATAAGCATGGTACGCGCCGACATCATAGACTTTATCGACAAAGTGCTGCGCATCTACTGCCGCAACATGCGCACTCCGTTCGGCGGAAAGCAGCTCCTGCTCGTCGGC
>CAVHML010000087.1:0-9915 GCA_963636905.1 bacterium | reverse complement strand
AGTTGCAGGAAAGCGGTCATCGAACCAAACGTAAGTGTGCCGTGATACAACCTGACTGCGCTCCACAGGAACGCCACGAGGTAGCCTAAGGAGAAGCCGGCGTTGAGAAAGAGGTTGGAAATGACCGAAAAACGGGTGCGGCGGCGCACGTGGGAGCGCAGCACACTTTGGGTTGAGTCGAGCCGCTGCACCATCTGGCCGTCACATTCGAGCGTCTTTATGAGCATACGGTGCTGCACTGTCTCCTGCAAGATGCTCTGTATGCGGCTGTCACTGTGGCGCACGCGGCGCGTGAACCGGCGCATACGGGAGACATAGATGCGACTCAGAAGGATGAACACCGGCAGTATGGCCACCGTAATCAGGGCAAGCACAGCATCCATGTTGAGCAGATAGAAGAACGCACCGATGAAGAGAGCCATGACGGAGAGCGTGTTGGGCAGCGTCTCGGTAAGGAAATTGACCACTGTGTTGACGTCTGACTCCAACCGGTTGACCACATCACCGCTGTGACGGCGCTCCTTGCCGTGCCATTCCGAGCGCAACAGGCGGTCGAGCATGCGCTGTTGCATCATGTTTTGCGCCTTGACACCGAGTATATTCCTTATCCATATACGTCCTATGTTAAGCCCAAAGTCACACAAAATGAGCAAGGCCATGAGTCCCACCGCCCAATACAGCGACCCTTGGCGCGCCCCTGCCGCTATGTCAATGGCGCGCTGCACCGCCCAAACCGAGGCAAGGCTCACCCCTACCTCGGCCAGTCCCGTGGCGGCATTGAGGGCTGTTTGCAGCCTGTTGCCGCGCCATGCGTGCCATAACCAGCGGAGCGAACCTCGCTTAATGCACAACAGGGTACTGAGAAACTGCGGACACTTGTGTCTTGACATACTGCCTTTATTGTGGCGGACATGACCCCTGCGGGTGCTGTCCTGCCGTCTTCCGGGCGGAAACCGTTGCGTTCCGCCCTATATAATATATGTACGTACTTTATTAATATAGGCGTGGGTATGAATTAATACAGCCATGAGCATGAATTAACACAGCCGCGAACCTGGCCGAAGCAGCCGTCAGCCCCTCCCGTCTGCGCCCCACATCATCTTCTGGCGCAGCACTTGCGAGTAGGTCATGCCCCTCCGCTTCACCACATTCACCATGTAGGGAGCCTTGGAGAGGGTTATGCGCGTGCCTTCGCTGCACTTTTCCGACCTTCCGTCGATGGCTATGAGGAAGTTGTGGCTGCGGCTTTCCACGTCAAGTGTAAGCTCCACGCTGTCCGGCATGACTATCGGGCGCATGTTAAGGCTGTGCGGAGCGACGGCAGTCATAAGGAACACGTTGGTGCCAGGCACGATTATCGGCCCTCCATTGCTCAGTGAGTAGGCGGTAGAGCCTGTGGGAGTGCTCACAATCAGGCCGTCTGCCTGATATGTGGTGAGGTATTCGCCGTTGACAGCGGCACGGATGGAAATCATGGAGGCGTTGTCGCGCTTCAGTATCGACACGTCATTCAGGGCGAAAGGCGGCTCGCCGAACCTGAAGTCAGGCACATCCACGCGTATGGTCTTGCGCGGTTCCACGGTGTATTCGCCCCGGTTAAGCTGCCCTATGCAGTCGTCTATCTCGTCTGGAGCCACGTCTGCGAGGAAGCCGAGCCGCCCAGTGTTGACTCCGAGCATGGGTATTCCCTTGGCTCCGACGCGGCTTGCCGCCTTCAGAAACGTGCCGTCGCCGCCCACAGATATGACGAAATCGGCGCTGAAAGCGTCGTCTTCGAACACCTCTGCCCCGTGTATGTCAAGGCCGACGGTAGTGGTGAGGAAGTCGTAATAGCCCCTGTCGATGGCTATACCGCAGCCTTGGGCGGCAAGACTCGACAGCAGCCGCTGTACGGATGCAGACTTCTTGGTCTGGAAAGTGTTGCCGAAAACGGCAAATCTCAGCTTGTTGGTCGCCATAAACGTCGTTGTAAGTGTATTATTGCGGGCAAATGTTTTCCGTTTGGCAAACAATTACTATTTTTGTAGTAGCAAAGGAACGCCCCAAACGGGCACTGCCCGAACCGTAAAGGCACGGTTTACGCTGTGCAAATGCCCCGTTTGCGATGCGTAAGTGTACCGTTTACGATGCCTAAACGCACCGTTTGCCATACGCAAAGGCACTGCTTGCCCTATGCAAAGGTAGCAAAAACGGAATGAAAAGAGAAAAAACAAGCGAAAGAATGACTAAACTGAGCGTAAACATCAATAAGGTTGCCACCATCCGCAACGCCAGAGGCGGCAACGTTCCCGACGTGCTGCGAGTGGCAACCGACTGCGAGGACTTCGGCGCGGAGGGCATTACCGTACACCCAAGACCCGACGAGCGGCACATAAGGTACAGGGATGTGCGCGACCTGCGCCCCCTCATCAGGACGGAACTGAACATCGAGGGCAACCCCATCGACCGCTATATAGACCTCGTGCTGGAGGTTAAGCCTACGCAAGTGACCCTCGTGCCCGACGCGGAAGACCAGATAACGTCCAACCACGGGTGGGACACGAAGAGAAACAAGGCTTTCCTGACCGATGTAATCGGACGTTTCAAGGAGGCCGGCATACGCACTTCAATCTTCATAGACCCCGATGTGGAGATGGTAGGCTACGCCAAAGAGTGCGGAACCGACCGCGTGGAACTATACACCGAGCCGTATGCGGCCAACTACGCCGCCGGCCGCGAGGCGGCAATAGCCCCTTTCGTGGCGGCAGCCGAGGAGACACGGCGGCTGGGCATGGGACTCAACGCCGGCCACGACCTCAGTCTTGCCAACCTCCACTACTTCCACGAGCGCATACCGTGGATAGACGAGGTGAGCATAGGCCACGCCATAATCTGCGACGCACTCTATATGGGGCTGCACGCAACCATCCAGAAGTATCTGCAAGCCATTAAATAGGCGCAAAGGAAGCATCAAACACCTAAAACGAAAGGAGACAGACATGGTTTATGTGTTTTTGGCCAACGGCTTCGAGGACATCGAAAGCATGGCAACCGTTGACATCCTCCGCCGCGGGGGCGTGGATGTGATGACTGTCAGCACCACTGGCAGCGAGTATGTGGAGTCGGCACACGGCATAACCGTAAAGGCCGACACACGGATAGAGTCCGCCGACTTCGGCAACGCCGACCTTGTAGTACTGCCGGGCGGCATGCCGGGAGCGTCAAACCTGAACAGCCACGACACGGTGAGGCAGGTTCTGACAGCGCAGGCCGCCAAGGGAGGGCGCATAGCCGCCATCTGCGCCGCGCCGATGGTGCTCGGAAGCCTCGGACTGCTCAAGGGACGGCGCGCAACGTGCTATCCCGGATTTGAAAAGTATCTGGACGGCGCGACCTATACCGCCGAACTGGTGACAACAGACGGCAACATAACCACCGGAAGAGGTCCTGCCGCCACCCTGCCGTTCGCCTATTCGCTGCTCGAAGCGTTCGCCGGCAAGGAGGCAACCGACGCAATCCGCAACGGAATGATATACACCCAACTGCTGGAAGAGGCATAACCGATGGACTATGCCATAATAGTTGCAGGGGGCAAAGGGCTGCGTATGGGTGCGCCGGTGCCCAAACAGTTTCTGCCAATAGGCGGAAAGCCGGTGCTCATGCGCACTATCGAAAGGTTCAGAGCCTACTCCGGCGACCTGAAAATCATACTCGTTTTGCCCGAAGACCAACAGAGTTTCTGGAGCAAACTGTGCGCCGAACACGACTTTCAGGTCGAGGTGCAGTGCGCCAATGGCGGCAGTACGCGGTGGGAGTCGGTAGGCAACGGCCTGAAACTCATCCCCGACGGTGCGCAAGGGGCGGTGGCTGTACACGACGGAGTGCGTCCTTTCCCCAGTATAGAGGTGATTTCCCGGTGCTATGACACCGCCAAACGCACAGGAACGGCCGTTCCCGTAGTGCCCGTGGTGGAGACTTTGAGGCGCACAGACGGCATCACCGTGCCACGGAGCGACTACCGGTTGGTGCAAACGCCGCAGGTTTTCGACATAAAACTGCTGAAAGAAGCCTACCGACAGCCCTACTCCGAGCGTTTCACCGACGACGCTTCGGTAGTGGAAGCGGCAGGACACACCATAACAACCGTTGACGGAAACAGGGAAAACATCAAGATTACGACCCCGTTCGACATGATTGTGGCCGAGGCACTGGCCGGACAAAAGGCGGAAGTCTGACCGATTGCGAAGCAAAACACTGACCGCGACAATACAAAACACGGGACTCAACCAAGCAAAACGGCGGACTTCACCGCCGCAAAGAACCACACCACACAGCGTGACAGACATATTGGCACAAGACATACAGTTCCTTTCGGGAGTGGGTCCGGGCAGGAAAAAGGTTCTAAGTGACGAACTTGGAATCAGGACGTTCGGCGATTTGCTCCTCAATTTCCCCTACAAATACATTGACAGGAGCCGGGTCTATACGGTAAAGGAGCTGACCGGCGAGATGCCGCTGGTGCAGGTGTGCGGCCAGATACTTAGCTTTGAGACCTTTGAATACGCCCCCCGCAGGGAGCGTGTGGTGGCCCACTTCTCCGACGGGACGGGGGTTATGGACCTTACATGGTTCAACGGCGGACGCTATGCCAGGAAGACCTACAAGCCAAGGACGCAGTATGTGGTGTTCGGCAAGCCCAGTGTCTTCAACGGAAGGGTCAACATAGTACACCCCGACATTGACCCTGCCGGCGAAATGGAGCTGTCCGCCATGGGCATGCAGCCGTATTACACCACGACAGAGAAGATGAAAAAGAGCGGAATCACGTCGCGCACGATGGAAAAGCTGACGAGATGCCTGCTGGAAAAACTCAAGACTCCGCTCGCAGAGACCCTGCCGCCGTTCATCACATCAAGGCTTCACCTCGCGTCACGCGACGAGGCGCTGCGCTCAATACACCGTCCACAGAGCGCAAAGGAACTGGAACGGGCACGCGTAAGGCTGAAATTCGAGGAGCTTTTCTACGTCCAGCTTAATATAGTAAGGTATTCCAGCGACCGAAGGCGCAAGTTTCGCGGATATATCTTCCCTACCGTTGGAACAAATTTCAACGGCTTCTACCACAACAACCTGCATTTCCAGCTCACCGAAGCGCAGAAACGCGTGATGCGGGAGATACGCAACGACATGCGCACCGGCCGGCAGATGAACCGTCTGTTGCAGGGTGACGTAGGCTCAGGCAAGACTCTCGTGGCGCTGATGGCCATGCTCATTGCCATCGACAACGGCTTTCAGGCGTGCATAATGGCTCCCACGGAGATACTTGCAGAGCAACATCTGGCCACGATAAACGCCTTTCTCGAAGGTATGTCCATAAGAACCGAACTGCTGACAGGCATGGTGAAGGGCAAAAGGCGCAAGGAGGTGCTCGAAGGACTGGCCGCAGGGACGGTGGATATACTCGTCGGCACCCACGCAGTGATAGAAGATACGGTGCGCTTCTCGCAACTCGGCATAGTCGTAGTGGACGAGCAGCACCGCTTCGGTGTGGCACAAAGGGCAAAGATGTGGAGCAAAAACGACAATCCGCCGCACATCCTCGTGATGACAGCCACACCCATTCCGCGCACTCTCGCCATGACTCTCTACGGCGATCTCGACGTGAGCGTCATCGACGAGCTGCCTCCCGGACGCAAACCCATAGCCACCCGGCACGTGTTTGACAACAATCTGCCCACGCTATACGAGAGCATACGCAATCAGATACGGCAGGGACGGCAGGCTTACATCGTATTTCCGCTGATAGAAGAGAGCGAGAAAACCGACCTGAAAAACCTCGAAACGGGCTTTGAAACGCTCTGTCAGGTGTTTCCTGGCTTCCGCTTGGGCAAGGTGCACGGGCGCATGAAGCCCAAGGAAAAGGAAGCCGAGATGGAGAAATTCGCCAAGGGCGAGACCCAAATCCTCGTGGCCACCACCGTAATTGAGGTGGGTGTCAACGTGCCGAACGCCTCGGTAATGGTCATACTCGACTCACAACGCTTCGGTCTGTCGCAGCTTCACCAGCTCCGCGGGCGCGTCGGACGAGGTGCGGAGCAGTCGTATTGCATACTCGTCACGCCCTACAAACTGAGCGAAGACACCCGAAAACGCATAGATATAATGTGCGGCACCAACGACGGATTCAAGATTGCCGAGGCCGATCTCAAGCTCCGGGGCCCCGGCGACCTTGAAGGCACGCAACAGAGCGGCATGGCTTTCGACCTCAAGATTGCCGACATAGCGCGCGACGGGCAGCTCGTTCAGCTTGCCCGCGACGAGGCTCAGCGTATAATAGAGGCCGACCCGACAGGCGAAAAGCCCGAATACGCTATGCTTTGGAACCATCTTAAAGAGCAAAGGAAAGGCTGTCTGGACTGGTCAAACATATCGTAAAAAGACGGCAAAACGCAGCCTCATAAATGCGAAAACGCTGTCATCCAATATGTTAATTCGGGCACAAAGAGTGTTAACACGCCCGTTCGTAACGAAATTTTCACTATCTTTGCACCGTTATCACTACATTGGAGGACAGAATACGGCCTTAATTGGATTGTAATTACCGCCGTTTCCTCTTGGAACAAGTGCTTTTTCGGCACTGTAAACCAACACTTTCTTATGATTGAAAACAAACTTAAGTCTATTGCTGCATTAATATTTTCGGCCATGTGTACCGTTTCCGTTTCGGGACAGGATCTTCTGGCTCACCAAGCTCCAATAGACAGAAAAATGAAAGCCGTAGATTCGGTCGCCCTGAACCGGATTATACAGGCAGAACAATACGAGACACCGGCAGCATACCTTTATGAAGACTGGGACAACCGCTACGCCCACAAGGCCACAGCCCTGCCCGACTCGTTCAGAATAGACCTCCGTCACTTCCACATGCCCACCCCCAGCCGCATAATCACATCCAATTTCGGAGCCAGATGGGGGCGTCAGCACAAAGGACTCGACATTAAAGTGTATATAGGCGACACCATTCGTGCCGCATTCTCGGGCAAAGTTCGTGTGGTAAGATACGAGAGAGCCGGCTACGGCAACTATGTTGTGATACGCCACGACAACGGATTGGAGACCATTTACGGCCACATGTCGAAGCAACTCGTTGCGGAAAACCAGGAAGTACGTGCAGGTGAGCCTATCGGACTGGGCGGAAACACCGGCCGCAGCACCGGTTCACACCTGCATTTCGAGACCCGCCTGTGCGGCGTTGCCCTCAATCCGGCACTTATGTTCGACTTCCGCAATCAGGATGTGGTCAGCGACTTCTACACATTCCGCCGCAGTACATACGACGACGAGTCGGTTGTTGCCACCCGTTTGCGCGGTGTTGGCGGAAAGGTGAACAGCAAAGAGTCTGACGATGACATAGAACTGTCTACAGCTGCGCCGGCTGCATCATACGAAGCTGCGGTTCGCTTCCACAAAGTGTCCGCCGGAGAGACTCTATATAGCATAGCTCAGAAGCGCGGAACCACGGTTGAATCGCTCTGCAAGCTCAACAGAATTGGCAAGAACGTGCGTCTTATGCCTGGCCAGATATTGAAATACAACTGAAAAAGGCACAGAGCAACGTCAACAAATAGGTTGGAATACAACTGAAAAGAGAACATAAACACACTCTGAAAGGGATTTTCGCAATGCGGAAATCCCTTTTTCTATGACCTTAATCCGAGGATTGGTGCAGCAGAACGCTATGCTTTCACCAGGCAAACGGCTTTGTTTTCGGCTCTAAGCGATATTCCTCCTGACTCCAAGGACTATCGTTTTCACCTCCAAACACCATCATTATGCATCTAAGCACTATCAGTTACACCTCTAAGCACTATCAGTTATACCTCAAAACGCCATTCCTCCCTGTTTCTAAGCGATGCTGTTTTGGAAGTCAAAAGCTATCGTTTTCACCTCCAAACGACATCGTTACTTATTCTAAACATCCTTTATAATGTCCCGAAGCAGGAACGAAGCGTTCTGGTTGCGGGCCACTCCCGGGGCTATGCGGTAGGTGTAGGTGATTTTGTCGGACAGTTTTATCTCGAAACAATAGTTGACGAAGCGTTCTGGCTGAGTGTCTGCCATCTTGGAAAGCTCAAGGTCGTGGGTGGCAATCAGGCCGGTTACGGGCAACCGTGATATGGCACTGAGGAACATACGCGAACCGTTGAGCTTGTCGAGCGAGTTGGTGCCCTTCAGTATTTCGTCGAGTATTATCAGCGTACGGCGCGATTGGCGGCAACTGTCTATGAGTTGTTTGAGCCTCAACAGTTCGGCATTGAAGTAGCTGATGCCGTGGGCGAGGTCGTCACTGGTGCGCATACTGCTGAAAAGCGAGAACACCGACACCCTCATGCGCCGAGCGAACACCGGCATACCGGCCATCGCCAGTATGTAGTTGGTGCCGATGGCGCGCAGAAACGTACTCTTTCCGGCCATGTTCGCCCCCGTAACGATGTAAAAACTGCCGTCGGAAAAAGCGAAATCGTTGGGTACGGCCTTGCTGCCGAGGAACGGATGAGCCACGCCATCCACCTCATACACCACCGAGTCGGCATCCACCACCTCCGCGTCGATGGCTTCAGGCTCGTTGTAGCGGTATGTGGCCATCGAAACCCGTGCGTCCATCTCGCTCACCGCTTCAATCCACTGCTCCACGCTGCCCATATACCGCCGCTGCCAGCGCAGGAAACGGCGCAAGAGAAAGTAGTCGCTGAGCATCAACACGTTGAAAAGCATCATACCGAGCACATTGCCACGGCGGTCAAGTCCGTCGGTTATCCTCTCCAACTCTGCAAACGAGTGCAGTGCACTGCCTTCCTGTCCTGCCAGAGTGTCCACTATGCGGCGGTTGTCTGCCGCCTTGAAGTCCGACGAAGCTATGAGACCCACCATGCCGGAATACGCCTTAAACTGCGGATTGAGCTGCCCCACTATGCGCGACACGCCTTGCAGCGGTTTGGAGCAGAGCAGAAACACCGCCGAAAACTGCACTATGCCCCACCATACTGCCAAATTTCCGTTCACCAAACCGAACGCTGCCAAGACGCAGACGGCAAAGAAGCCCAATATGGCCGCCCAAGCCACCGCCAACACCACTGGACTCATGGCCACCGACGCCACCTCTACACCCTTGGCGTTGGCCAAAGCGCGCACAACATCTGCCGTGTCTGTGCGATGACCGTGACCAAGTGCGAGAAAATCAGCGCGCCACTCTTCAGCCTCAGCCACCTCCCTTGCCGCCTCAGCCTGCGCCCTTATCGAAGCGGAGGTTTTGTGGTTTGCCCCACGGTCGAGCGCACTTGTAGCCAGCGTTTCCGCCAAACGGTCGGCACCGCCGGTGGTCACTGCGCGGCAAATGCGGTTGTAGAGCGACTGCCGACCGAACACATCCATGTCGAAGGCATACTCATGCTGCGGATTGGCATACCGCGCACCGTCGTCAAAGCGTGAAAAATCGCCGTCAAGATAGTGCAGTTCGCCGTCGTAAACGCCGTGCAAGGCCACAAGGCGGTCAATCCTGCGGTCGTTATCGACATCCATGCGCCGCACTATCACGTACATTGCGAACATGACGGCGGCCAGCCACAAGAACAAGGTTGTGGCTCCATCGACGGCGGTATAAGCCACAACGAGAGCCACCGCCACGACAAACGAGGCCAACTCCGCCGCGACGAGCAGCCGTCCCTTGCGTTTCAGTGTGCGAATGTCTGCGGCAAGAGTCTCTGCCTTGCCTTTATAGTAATCGTAGAGATTGGTTTTCTTCATAACGTTTGTGATGTTTT
This sequence comes from bacterium, assembly GCA_963636905.1. Taxonomy (GTDB): domain Bacteria; phylum Bacteroidota; class Bacteroidia; order Bacteroidales; family Bacteroidaceae; genus Prevotella. Next base: position 115 of record CAVHML010000087.1, on the reverse strand, counting down.
TCAACACTTATTCTGTCACGTCGCTCTTGTTTCAAGGCGACGAAAATGCGTTCAGCCAACGGTTGTGCCATACACCGTGCGATGTATTTCGTCTCGCGTCGAGGCGAACGCACCG
>CAVHML010000086.1:8042-10088 GCA_963636905.1 bacterium | reverse complement strand
GCCAGACTGTTCACGCTCGGTTCCGATGTGGTTGTGCCGCTGTAGGCGTTGATTTTCACCTTGCTGATGGACCCGACAACGGGCACAGAACCGGCTGGGCTGTCCATAGTGGGAAACCATCCGGTGTGTCCCTTGTAGGGTACGGCGCGGTCAAGCTGCGCGTTGAACTTGGCAAGGAGCGCACTGTCGCCGCAGAGGCGGGCCACATAGTCGCCGTAGTCATAGAAGATGACCGGCGTATATCCGTCCATACGCTGTATGTCGCCACGGTTTGCGGTGTCAAAGGTGCAGCTTGAGTTTATCTCACGCATGATGCTGGCGAGGCTGTCCAGCTCTCCGCAGTCGGTTACGCCGATGGTTCCGAAGGGATAGCTGCTGCTTGAGTAATGGCTGACGAAGCCTTTGCACACCGCATCGTAGTCGGGTGTGCCCAGCAGATAGCGGCCTATCTTGGCGTAGGGCATGCCGTCGCCCATCACTTCCGTGGGACACGCTATGATGAAGCCGGCCACATGGCGCAGGTCGTAGGCGGCTTCTATGGACGACATGTAGCAGTCGTCAAACAGAATGAAGTCCATTTTCGTGCCTGTCAGCCCTATTGCCTCGGCCAGAGTGGATGTTTCCGTCTGGTATTTGGCCGACGTGCCGCCGAAGAAGCGCGTCATCGGAGCACCCGGCACGGCGTTATGCCAGTAGGGAACGAACCCGCTGTCAGCTCCGGCGGCCTTCTTTGTGGTTGCAGACGACGCTACCGGCAGCCACCCCATGCCGTGACAGCCTATGGTCATGGCGTAGTTGCGGGCGGGAGCCATGGCCATCATCGACGAAAGTATGGCAGCTATGCCGTCGGAGGAGGTCAGTTGCGGTGCGCTGATGCGACGGTAGGAGGCCAGGGAGGTGTTGTCATGCCCCTGATAGTCGCTGATGTTGAACATATAGCCCTCGGTTCCGCTGGTAGAGATGAACACTACCACCTGCACGTCGTCCGTTCCGTAGTTGGCACAGGCCTTCTTCATGTCGCTGATGTTCACCCAGAAATAGCTGGTCAGTGCGTTTTTGTCGCCCGACCACGGCATATACATGAGCAGAGTGCGGTTCTTGATGGTGGAAGTGCCGTCGTCATAGTCGTCATCATGGCACGAGGTCATGGCAAACGGCAGCGACAGAACCATCAGGGCCGACAGCAGTGCATGGAAAATGCGGCGTTTGAGTCTGTATATCATCTCTTCGTTGGTTTTTAGGGTATAGGTTATGCCGTCAGGCGCCCGGTTTGGCCTCTCTCAATGCTCCACACAGCGATATACATCGCCGAACTCCGCAGCACGGACGAGCCGTTCGTGGGGAAATTCCTCGGCATGTTCCAACTGCCAAGTGACGTGAAACGGTACGTGAACCGCCGCTGCACCGATTTCAAGAGCCGGCACGACATCGCTCTTAAACGAGTTGCCCACCATAAGGAGGCTCGACGGACTTATTTTCAGGTTGCGGCAGAGTGACAGAAAGGCCGTCCGCGTCTTGTCGGACACTATTTCCACATGGCTGAAGAACCGCTGGAGGCCGGAACGGCGCAGCTTGTTCTCCTGATCCAGCAGCTCTCCCTTGGTGAACACCACCAGGCGGTATCGTCCCTCGGCGTGAAACGCGGCCAAAGTGCGCTCCACACCGGGCAGAGGCGTGGCAGGTATGTTGAGCAGACCCTTGCCCAGACCCACTATCTCGCCTATTACCGAACCGCCGACGCGCCCTCCGCTCACCGCAACGGCATTCTCCACGAGCGAAAGCGTGAACGCCTTGCACCCGTAACCCAGCAGCGGCATGTTGGAAGTCTCGGTGCGGAACAGCGCAGCCGACACTTCAGCCTCCGTACCGTACTGCTCCAGCAGGGCGCAATACCGCCTTTCGGCCGCCGCAAAGTGCGACTGGCAGTCCCAGAGCGTGTCGTCGGCATCGAAAGCGATGACCTTGATGCCCTTGAACGGCACTGCCGTTTCAGGAATATGGTCGGGGTGCGATGGTGTCATGGTCGGGTTGGTATAGCGTTATGGC
>CAVHML010000086.1:0-8014 GCA_963636905.1 bacterium | reverse complement strand
CTGTGCAAAACCGTTTGCCGGACAGCTGCAAAGGTAATCCTTTTAGCTTAAAAGCCGCGACAAAAGGAGTGATAAATGAAGAGACAGACCGCCGCAGTGCCGCACTTTTTCGCACAAAACCGCCGGGGTGCGAAATGCAAACGCCACAGTCACGATGCGTAAAGAGGCCGTTTACGACTCGTAAACAGGCCATTTAGCCACCGTAAACGCACGGTTTACGCATCGTAAACGGGCTGTTTACGATTTCTAACGCCGCAGGATACTACTCCTAACGCCGGGTTTGTGAATCCTGAAGCGGCGGACTGCGGCAAAAAGACAGCCGCCCGTCCGCATTGGCTTGTGCCTTTGCGGACGGGCGGCGGCGTAGTGTAGTTGTTATCCCGAATATATTACCTTAAAGACTTGTACGTTTCCGTTGCGTGCGGTGCAGGTCTGTCTGCGCCGCACGCAGTGTTCAGTCGTCGGTCTTGGCCTGTTCGTATTCGGCAATCTCGCGCTCGCCCACGTGGGCGAAGCCGTAGTGCTCGTCGTGCTGGCTGAGGTCGAGACCAATGCGCTCGCTTTCCGACGAAACTCGCATGGGTATCATCTTGTCAATGAGCCAGTAGCCGAAGTAGCTCATGGCGAAAGTATAGACAATCACTATGGCTACGGCCAGGAAGTGGTAGAGGAAGATGACGAAGCCGTCCCATGTGCCGGCGATAAGTCCCTCCTGTATGAAGATACCTGTAAGCAGTGTGCCGAAGATACCGCCCGTTCCGTGGGTGGGGAACACGTCGAGGGCGTCGTCAATGCGCGAGTGGCTGCGCCAATACACGGCCACGTTGCATATTATCGTGATGACAAACGAGATGAAGATGCTCTGTCCCACGGTGACATATCCGGCAGATGGCGTTATGGCCACAAGACCTACGACACAGCCGACGGCCGCTCCCATGGCGGAAGGCTTGCGTCCGCGCAGACAATCGAAGAATATCCAGGTCATCATTGCCGTGGCCGAAGCGGTGTTAGTGTTGAGGAAAGCCTTCACAGCCATGCCGTCTGCGTGGAGCGAAGAGCCGGCATTGAAGCCGAACCAGCCCAGCCAGAGCATTGCAGCGCCAAGGAGTACGAACGGTATGTTGGCCGGTTCCGACTGGCGTGTGGACGACTTGCGGCGACCAAGGAATATGGCTCCGGCCAGTGCGGCCACACCTGACGATGCGTGAACGACTATACCGCCGGCAAAGTCAATCACTCCCCACTTCATAAACAGGCCGTCGGGGTGCCACGTCATGTGCGCCAGCGGACAGTAGATGACCACAAAGAAGAATATCATGAAGAACATATAGGCCGAGAAGCGCACGCGTTCGGCAAACGAACCGGTGATTAGCGACGGCGTAATGATGGCGAACTTCATCTGGAACAGTGCGTACAGCGCCAGCGGAATGGTGGCTCCGCCGAGTATGTTGCCCGTCGGTGTGGTATATACATCGCCTCCGACGTTGTTGAACATGAGGAATGTGAACGGATTGCCTATCACTCCGCCTATGTCATCGCCGAATGCGAGGCTGAAACCGAACACTACCCACAGCACACTTATCAGTCCCATGGCGATAAAGCTCTGGAGCATGGTCGAAATCACGTTCTTCGCGCCCACCATACCGCCGTAGAAGAACGACAGACCGGGGGTCATCATGAGCACAAATATGGTGGCTGTGATAAGCCAGGCCACATCGGCGGCGTCTATCTTCGAGAAATCGCACTCGAAAGAAGGCTCGCCGACAAACAGACCTGCTATGGCTATGATCACCATAGCGGCCATTAGGATAATCCATCTCTTTTTCATTTTTCTCTCTTTTTGGGTTTTTGTTGTTTTTGTATAATGTGTTTTTGTGTGAAATGTCACTTGTTGTATGCCTTTTCATGCACTCCCGCCACTGCCCGTCCGCTGGGATCGTTCATGTTTCTGAACGACTCGTCCCACGCAAGTGCCTCGGCTGTGCTGCACGCCACGCTGGGTACGCTGGGCACAGTGCGCGCCGCCGACTCGCTGGGGAAGTGCTCTGCGAATATGGAACGGTAGTAATACTCCTCCTTGTTGCGCGGCGGATTGATGGGGAAGCGTTCGGCTGCGTGCGCCATCTGCTCGTCTGTCACCCGTTCGGCGGTTATCTGTTTCAGCGTGTCAATCCACGAGTAGCCCACGCCGTCGCTGAACTGTTCCTTCTGCCGCCATGCCACCTCGTTGGGGAGCATGTCTGCGAATGCCTCGCGCACGATTTTCTTCTCGACAGTGCTGCCCGGGCACATCTTGGCCTGTGGGTTTGTGCGCATGGCCACGTCGAGAAACTCCTTGTCAAGGAACGGCACGCGACCCTCAACGCCCCATGCCGAGAGGCTTTTGTTGGCGCGCAGACAGTCGTAGAGGTGCAGTTTTGACAGCTTGCGCACCGTCTCCTCGTGGAAAGCCCGTGCGTCGGGAGCCTTGTGGAAGTAGAGGTAGCCTCCGAAAATCTCGTCCGCACCCTCGCCGGAGAGCACCATCTTGATGCCCATCGACTTGATTACGCGCGCCAGCAGGTACATCGGCGTAGAGGCGCGCACGGTTGTCACGTCGTAGGTCTCGATGAAATATATCACATCCCGCAGGGCGTCGAGTCCTTCCTCTATGGTATAGTTGATTTCATGGTGCACTGTGCCTATATAATCGGCCACGAGACGTGCCTTGGCAAGGTCGGGCGCACCCTTCAGACCCACGGCAAACGAGTGGAGACGCGGCCACCAGGCTTCGGTCTTGCCGTCGTTCTCTATGCGGTTCTGGGCGTATTTCTGTGCAACGGCGCTTATGACAGACGAGTCAAGTCCGCCTGACAGCAGCACTCCGTAGGGCACATCGCTCATCAGCTGCCGCTTTACCGCGTCCTCAAGCGCGTCGTGTATCGACGCTACGCTTGCACTGTTGTCCTTCACGTTGGCGTATTCCATCCAGTCACGGGTGTAGTAACGCTTCATGCAGCCCTCTTTGCTTGAGTAGTAGTGGCCGGGAAGGAACTCCTCATAGCTGTCGCACTGACCCTCAAGAGCCTTCAATTCGCTGGCCACATAGACCAGTCCGTCGCTGTCACGGCCTATATAAAGGGGGATAACCCCTATCGGGTCGCGCGCAATCAAGAACTCGTCGCGCTCGGAGTCGTAGAGAGCAAAAGCAAAGATGCCGCTGAGGTCTTCCAGAAAGGCCGTGCCCTTGTCGCGGTAGAGGGCGAGTATCACCTCGCAGTCGCTGCCTGTCTGGAACTGATAGCTGTCCGCATAGCGGCGGCGCAGGTCTCTGTGGTTGTAAATCTCGCCGTTGACAGCCAGCACCTGCTTGCCGTCGGGACTGAAAAGCGGCTGCCGACCCGACTCCGGGTCAACGATTGAGAGCCGCTCGTGGGCGAGTATGGCCGAGCCGCCACAGTAGATGCCGCTCCAGTCGGGGCCTCTGTGACGTATCTTGCGGCTCATGGCGAGAGCTTTCTGCCGCAATTGCGGTGTCTGCTCCTTGATGTTGAAGATAGATACTATTCCACACATATTCCTTTTCTTTTTGGGTTGTTTGTCGTCGTTTGAAGCCTTTTTTGGTTGGAAAGCGCCGCTCTACGCTATGTAAACCTCCATTTTAGAGATGTGCGAACGGCCTGTTTCCGGGTCTCTCCCTATCGTTTCGGCAGTCTGGGCGTTACGCTTGCGCCGTCCGTCCGCCCGGAGAGCCGTGAAAACCGAGGGGCGCGCACCTCAGGAACCCGTGGTTTCGAGGTGCCGCACCCTTCGGTGTCAAATGTCAGTCATCAAAAATTATAGCCATAACGGAACGTTATCAGTTGTAGGCAGACTCTCCGTGCTCGTAGATGTCGAGTCCTTCCTCCTCGATACGCTTGTCAACACGCAGACCAACTGTCTTCTTTATGGTGTAGAACAGCACCAGTCCGGCAGCGGCAGCCCATGCATCGATGCAGAGAATACCGAGACACTGTGCTCCGAAGAAGTTCCATCCGCAGCCGTAGAACGCACCTCCGTCAACGGCAAGCAGACCGGTCATAAGCGTACCGAGTATGCCGCAGACACCGTGTACGGTACTTGCACCTACGGGGTCGTCTATATGCAGCTTGGCATCGATAAATTCGATAGAGTAAACCAGCACCACGCCGCACACAAGGCCGATGATTACGGCTCCCAGAGGCGACACAAGGTCACATCCGGCGGTGATTCCCACAAGTCCGGCGAGGATACCATTGAGCGTAAGTGAGAACGACGGCTTGCCGTACTTGAACCATGTCACAGCCATAGTGGCCACACCGCCGGCAACAGCGGCAAGGTTGGTGGTGAGGAACACGTGAGAAACGGCTACACGGTCACCCTCTGTGGCTACTGCAAGCTGCGAACCGGGGTTGAAACCGAACCATCCGAACCAGAGGATGAACACGCCCAGGGCTGCCAGGGTAAGGCTGTGGCCGGGAATGGCGTGGCTCTTGCCCTTCTTGTCGTACTTGCCGAGGCGCGCACCAAGTGCCATTGCACCCACGAACGACAGCACACCGCCAACGGAGTGAACCACTGCCGAACCGGCAAAGTCGTGGAACGTGGTGCCAAAGGTCTGCATCATGAACGAATCTTCAGCCCCGTTCATAAGCCAGCCGCCGCCCCAGGTCCAGTGACCCTCGATGGGATAGATCAAGAGTGAGATGAATATGGAGTAAACCACATACATGTTGAACTTGGTACGCTCGGCCATGGCACCCGAAACGATGGTGGCCGAAGTGGCGCAGAATACCGTCTGGAACATCAGGAAGCCCTCTGTGGGCAGTCCTGCGGCATGAGTGAAGAACGACAGGTCGCCGAAATTGGGCATACCGATGAAGCCCTCGCCGTTGCTGCCGAACATGAAACCGAAGCCAACAAACCAGAACAGGAGTGAGCCGACCATGAAATCGACGAAGTTTTTGAACAGGATATTGGCAGTATTCTTGCTCCTCGTAAATCCAGCCTCGCAGAATGCAAATCCCGGCTGCATGAAAAACACCAGCATGGCGGCCAGTAGCATCCAGACTGTGTTGAGTCCTATTGATAAATCTTCCATAATCTTCTATTTTGTGTGTTGTTTGTCTGTGTTGTTATTATCCCTTTACTTACTTCTCCTGCTCGGCATTGTAGAGCGCAATGTCGCCCCGCTCGCCGGTACGTATGCGGATGGCGTCCTCAATGGGTATCACGAAGATACGTCCGTCGCCTATCTCGCCGGTCTGTGCGGCCTTCTGCACAGCCTCGACCGTGCGCTCCAGATTCTTGTCGCGCACCACGATGCTCACCAAGATGCGCTCTATGCAGCTCGTGTCGTACATCACGCCACGATAGATGCGCGCCTGTCTCATCTTACCCTCACCACGGACATCATAATAGGAAAACCATTCGATGTCGGCGGCAAGCAATGCTTCCTTTACATCCTCGAACTTTGTCTTGCGGATGATTGCTTCAATCTTTTTCATCTTTACCTTATTTACATTAAACTGCTGACATTTTGCAAACTTTCTGCTGCAAAAGTACAGCAAAGTGTCGCCCTAAGCAAGAAAAACAATACAGAAAGATATTGCAAAGTGCCGTGTTCTGACATTTTGCTTGTGTTTTCTTTGTTCATAAAGCAATTTGTTACTGTTTCAAGGGATATGCTTTCAAATTGACAACCAAAATCGAAAAGTAGATAAAAACGTCACCACGATATTGCAGTTTGCTCCAAAACGTTGTAACTTTGCATCGGAAACAATAACAAAGTGTAACTTCCAAAGGCAGAAAGGCTACAAAATGGCAAAGACCATCAAGTTTACCAAGATGCACGGAGCGGGCAACGACTACATATATGTAGATACCTTATTATATAATATAGGTGATCCCGCCAAGGCCGCAAGGCTGTGGAGCGCCCCACACACGGGCATCGGCAGCGACGGTCTGGTGCTGATAGGCCGCTCGTCCATGCCTGAAGCCGACTTCACCATGCGCATTTTCAATGCCGACGGCTCTGAAGCCATGATGTGCGGCAACGCCTCGCGATGCATAGGGAAGTACCTTTACGAGAAAAAACTCACCGACAAGACGGAGATAAGGCTGCTCACACTGTCGGGCATAAAGGTGTTGAAACTGCACGTCACGCCCGATGGAAAGGTGGAAAGCGTCACTGTGGATATGCTGAAACCGGAACTGGCCGACACCAAGCTGCTGGCCACGCCCGACGGAAGCATGACCGAGGGTGAAATAGAAACAAGCAAAGGGTTGTTCAAGGGGACGTTTGTCTCAATGGGCAACCCTCATTTCGTTATATTCACCGACGACATAAGTACAGCAGACGTGGCAGGTTGGGGCAGCGAACTGGAGCACAACGCTCTGTTTCCCACCCGCTGCAATATAGAATTCGCACAGGTTCTGCCTGATAATATTATAAGAACGCGCGTGTGGGAGCGTGGCAGCGGCATAACAATGGCCTGCGGTACGGGCGCATGTGCCACGGCTGTGGCAGCCGCACTAACGGGTCGTGCCGGGCGGAAGAGCAGGATAGCGATGGACGGGGGCACGCTCTCGATAGAATGGAGCGAGGATGACGGTCACGTGTATATGACCGGACCCGCCGAAACGGTATTTGAGGGCGAGATAACCCTTGACGAATGACGAACAGAGCAACAAGACAAACTTCACAACAACAATAAAAGATAGAAAATATGGCACTGGTTAACGAGCATTTTCTGAAACTCCCCAGCAACTACCTGTTCGCCGACATAGCGAAAAAAGTCAATGCGTTCAAAGTGTCGCACCCTAAGGCCGACGTTATCAGCCTCGGTATCGGCGACGTGACGCAGCCTCTGTGTCCGGCAGTGATTGAGGCAATGCACAAAGCCGTTGACGAAATGGCAAGCAAGGCGACGTTTCACGGCTACGGACCCGAACAGGGCTACCTCTTTCTGCGCGAGGCGATAGTCAAGAACGACTTCCTTCCGCACGGCATACACCTCACTCCCGATGAGATATTCGTCAATGACGGTGCCAAGAGCGACACAGGCAACATTCAGGAACTGGTGCGCTGGGACAACAGCGTGGGCGTTACCGACCCCATCTACCCGGTCTATATCGACTCAAACGCCATGATAGGACGCGCAGGAACGCTCGACGACGGCAAATGGAGCAACGTTACGTATATGCCATGCACGGCAGAGAACGGCTTTACGCCACAGATACCCGACCGCAGGGTCGATATAATCTACCTGTGCTACCCTAACAACCCCACGGGAACGGTGATCACGAGAGACGAACTGCGCAAGTGGGTGAACTATGCCATTAAGAATGACACGCTGATATTCTATGATGCGGCCTATGAGGCATACATCCAAGACCCTGACATACCACACTCAATATATGAGATAAAAGGTGCGCGCAAGGTGGCCATCGAGTTCCACAGCTTTTCCAAGACAGCCGGCTTCACGGGTGTGCGCTGTGGCTACACGGTAGTGCCGAAAGAGCTTACCGCAGCAACACTTGACGGAGAGCGAGTGCCGCTCAACCACCTGTGGGACCGCCGCCAGTGTACGAAATTCAACGGCACGAGCTACATAAGCCAGCGTGCCGCCGAGGCCATCTACACTCCTGAAGGCAAGGAACAGGTGCGTGCCACCATAAAATACTACATGGACAACGCCAAGATGATGCGCGACACGCTCACAGAACTGGGCTTTGAGGTGTACGGAGGCGAGAACGCACCGTACCTGTGGGTCAAGACTCCCGACGGAACCGGCAGCTGGAAGTTCTTCGAGGAGATGCTCTACGGAGCGCACGTGGTGTGTACACCGGGCGTAGGTTTCGGTCCCAGCGGCGAAGGATACATCCGTCTCACAGCCTTTGGCGACCACAACGACTGCGCAGAGGCTATGGAGCGCATCAAGAACTGGCTGAAATAGCCAGCAACGACCAGCCGGACACACAGAAGCAACACACTCAACAAACAGGATTAACACAC
>CAVHML010000085.1:0-10118 GCA_963636905.1 bacterium | reverse complement strand
GTCTCGTTACTATATCCAGACTGTGTCGTTATTATATACAAATAGTATCATTCATAGTCGTCTTCGAAACCTTCCAGCGACCCGTCCTCGCCAAAACTACCTTCCAAGTCGCCGCTTGCTGCAAGTATAGACACCTGCGACGTGAGCCACACAACCTCAATTGAGGGAGCTACATAAAACCTTTTCTTGTCCATTGATTAATCTTTCCGCAGTCCGGCAAGTCTCTCTCCGCAGCCCTGCAACACCGTTGCCGCCGCCAAACCAATCCCTATACTGCTGCAATAAAACATTTTCGGTTGCAAAAGTAGCAATAAAAGTCCTAACGATTTACCCCCCCCCGTTAAATAACCTTAACGCTTAATAGAAGGGGCATCTTTAGACCAAGAATAAAGCAAACCAATGGCTTGCGCCAAGTGAAGAACGAAGAACTTTATTGAATGAAGAACGAAGAGTGAAGAATGAAGAATTGGCTGCGCTGAATGAAGAACGAAGAGCTTTATTGAGTGGAGAACAAAAGGCCAGAGGGTTAATAAAAGAAGAACGAATGGTGAAGAAACCTGTGCCGTATAGGCGGTCGGCTATCACCATTCGTTCTTTTTATTTCTCTTTAGAGTTCGATTCTTCATTCAAAAGCCGAGCAGCCGTCCTGTCTGATAGACCGCTGCCGACACTACCCAGGCCAGTACGGTGGTGTAGCCGGCGGCGAAAAGTGCCCAACGCCACGAACCGCTCTCGTTCTTTATGGCCGCTATGGTGGCTATGCAGGGGAAATAGAGTAGCACAAACACGAGGTAGCTCAGGGCTATGAGCGGGGTTATGCCGTCGGCGGCCATCTTCTTGTATAGCCGGGCGTACTTCTCGCTGTTGTCGCCATTGCTGTCGTCGGCCACAGAGTCGTCACCGCTGTAGAGCACACCCATGGTTGAGGCCACAATCTCCTTTGCTCCAACACCGGCAATCAGCCCGACATCGAGCTTCCAGTCGAAGCCTTGCGGACGGAATACCGGCTCCACAGCCTTGCCGATCATGCCTATGAAACTCTGTTCCTGCTGCTCCTGCTGCATCAGCTTGTCGTTGTGGGGGAAGTAACCCAACGCCCACACTATGATACTCGCCACGAGAATGATGCCGCCCATCTTCTTCAGGTACTGTTTCCCTTTCTCCCACGTGTGCCGGACGATGGCTTTGGTGGTGGGAAAGCGGTAGGGCGGCAGTTCCATAACGAATGGTGTGTCGTCGCCGCGCACCAGCCAGCGGCTGAAGATGCGGCTCACCACTACCGCCATGACTATGCCCAAGACGTAGAGGGCAATCATTATGAGGCTCTGGTAGCGCACTGCGAAGAACGTGCCCGTAATCATTATGTATATCGGGAGGCGCGCCGAGCAGCTCATAAGCGGCAGCACGAGCATGGTAATCAGGCGCGAGCGGCGGCTCTCTATGGTGCGCGTGGCCATTATGGCCGGCACATTGCACCCGAAACCCATGATGAGCGGTATGAAAGACTTGCCGTGCAGTCCCATCTTATGCATGAGTTTGTCCATGATGAAGGCCGCACGGGCCATGTAGCCCGTGTCTTCCATGAACGAGATGAAGGCATAGAGAATGAGTATCTGCGGCAGAAACACTATCACAGCGCCCACTCCGCCTATTACACCATCGACCAAAAGGTCTTTCAAGGGGCCGGCCGGCATGGCGGTACTTATCCATCCGGCCAGTGCAGCCACGCCACTGTCAATCCAGTCCATGGGATACTGCCCTACGGAGAACGTCACTTGGAACATCACGTAGAGCAGGATGAAGAATATGGGGAAGCCCGCATACCTGTTGGTAATCACGCTGTCTATGAGGTGTGTGGCCTGGTAAGTGTCGGTCTTGTGGCCTTCGGCGTAGCCCGCCTCCTGCAATGCCCCGTGTATGAAGCCGTATTTGGCGTCCATAATGGCCGTCTCGGAGTCTTCCTGAGTGTCGTCCTTGATGCGCCGTGCTTCGGCATCGCGCGTGCCGATTATCTCTTTGGCGTTCGGCAACCGCCTTATCATGGCCTCCGTCTCGCTGTCTTTCTCCAGCAGTTTTATGGCGAGATAGCGCGTGGAGTATTTGTATCTTATCTGCTCGTCTTTCTGTATTTCCTTCTTTATGGCCTCTATGCTCTGCTCCAATGCCTGTCCGTGGTTGACGTGTATGTGCCTGTAAACGCTGTTCTTGGGCTTCGGTCCCTGTGCAAAGTCCTCCTCGTGCTCCTGGGTCATGTCGTTGGCGTAGTCCTTGTGCCAGTTTTGCAGGTCTTCGGCCACCTCCGGGTTGATGTTACCGTCCTTGTCGAGGTAGTCAACCCCCTCATACATATTGATGATGATGTGGAAAAGCAGGTCAACACCCTTGCCCGTGCGGAACACGGTGGGCACCATAGGCACGCCGAACAGCTGTCCGAGCTTGGCGTAGTCGAGCCTGTCGCCGCGCTCTTCGAACTCGTCGAACATGTTAAGTGCGCACACCATGCGCAGGTGCATATCGACCAGCTGGGTTGTAAGGTACAGGTTGCGCTCTATGTTGCTCGCGTCCACCACGTTTATCACCACGTCTGGAGTTTTTTCTATTATCTGTTTGCGCACATAAAGTTCCTCCGGGCTGTAGGCCGACAGGGAGTATGTGCCGGGCAAATCGACGATATTGAACTCGTAACCCTCGAACTTGGCGTGCCCCTCCTTGGCATCCACGGTCACGCCGGAGTAGTTTCCCACCCGTTCGTGCGCCCCTGAGGCCACGTTGAACAGCGATGTCTTGCCGCAGTTGGGGTTGCCCACGATAGCCACATTGATGATTCGCCGCTTCTTCATGGCCGCTTCGCGCAGCTGCTTGTCGGTCAGAGCCGCCTCGTCCGCATCGTTGCTGTCCACCATTTCCGGCCTTTGGCGGTCTATGCCGGTGTCTTTGCCTGTCTGTTTGGCCTCTTCCTCGGATATAATCTCGATCATCGCCGCCTCGTTGTGGCGCAGCGACACCTCGTACCCCATCACCTTGTACTTAACGGGGTCTTGCAGCGGGGCGTTGAGAAGCACCTCTACCGTCTTTCCCTTTATAAACCCCATTTCGACAATGCGCTTGCGGAAGCCGCCATGGCCAAGCACCTTGACTATGACTCCGCGCTCGCCGGTCTTCAACTCTGAAAGTTTCATCGTTTTTGTCTGCTTTTCTGCAAAAGTAACAAATCGGGAGCGTAATGGCAAAACGCCCGTTTCCGATTTGGAAAAAATACTTATTTGTGGTGATGCCCGTGCCTTGGAGCCGCCGTTCCGCCCGGTTGGCATACCGCAATTCCGCACCTTGCCGGAGCCGTCCCTGCCGCTTTGCGGAAGCGGGTGGGGCGTTTGCTATTCGTAAAGGTGACGTTTACGCATCGTAAATGCCGTGTTTACGGTGTCTGGATGCCGTGTTTACGGAGCGTAGATGCGGCATTTATGACCGCAGACCCTATGGGTTGTGAAAACCGGGCAAGCCGTTAAGGACATTCGGGCGTATGGAAAAGGGCGTTGGAGGTGTGCCCTTGCTGTGAGCAACCCCAACGCCCTGGTCTGTAAGGCTGTGGTTTCAGACGAGTCCCTTGCCGTGGCAGTCCTTGAATTTCTTGCCGCTGCCGCACGGGCACGGGTCGTTCCGCCGTGGCATCTTGTCCTTTATTATGGGCGTATGCTGCTGCTTTTCGCGCGTGTCTTGCGCCGCTGCCGCCGCCTGGTTGGGGTCTTGCAACCGCTCCTCGTCGAGATTTTGCTTCGTTTCGGTGTATTGGCGGCGGTTTGTGGCGGCCTCAGGTGCGGCCTCACGCACCTCTTCGTGCTGCAACTCGGGTATTGCCGCACGCATGAGTATGCCCGCAATGCGGTTGTTCATCGTGTTGACCATGCTGTCGAACAGCTTGACGCTCTCCAGCTTGAAGATTAGCAGCGGGTCTTTCTGTTCGTATGAAGCGTTCTGCACACTGTGCTTCAGCTCGTCAAGCTCTCTGAGGTTCTCTTTCCAGCAGTCGTCAATGATATGCAGCAGGATAACCTTCTCAAACTGCTTCACCACGCTCTTGCACTCGGTCTCGTATGCCTCCTTCAGGTCGCACGGGATGTTGTACATCCTGCGTCCGTCGGTGAGGGGCACCATGATGCGCTCGTACATCGAGCCTTGGTTCTCGTAAACCTGCTGTATTATGGGCCATGCCACGGACTGTACCCTCTCGGTTTTGCGCTTGAAGGCAGCCATAGCCTCCTGGAATGCAAGCTCCGACACGTCCTCCTGCTTCATGTTGGCGAACTGTTCTTCGGTGAATGGCACCTCCATTGCGAGCACGTGGAGGAACTCTTCCTTGCAGCCTTCGTAGTCGTTGGACTCTACAATGCTGGCCACACGGTCCCAAATGGTGTTGGATATGTCCATTCCGATGCGCTCTCCCATGAGTGCGTGGCGGCGTTTCTCATAGACAACGGTGCGCTGTTTGTTCATAACGTCGTCATATTCAAGCAGTCTCTTCCTTATTCCGAAGTTGTTTTCCTCCACCTTCTTCTGTGCGCGCTCGATGCTTTTCGAGATCATAGGCGACTCTATCAGGTCGCCTTCCTTAAATCCGAGGCGGTCCATCACACGGGCTATGCGCTCGGAAGCGAACAGACGCATGAGCTTGTCTTCGAGTGAAACATAGAAAACCGACGAGCCGGGGTCGCCCTGACGGCCGGCACGTCCGCGCAACTGGCGGTCAACTCGGCGGCTTTCGTGGCGTTCGGTACCGATGATGGCCAGTCCGCCGGCCTCCTTAACTTCCTTTGTCAGCTTGATGTCGGTTCCGCGTCCTGCCATGTTGGTGGCTATGGTCACTGCACCGAGCATCCGCTCCTCCTTATGCTTCTCTCCGTTCTCGTCAGTCACCTCGACAGTGCCCAGAGTGCTGCGTCCTGCCTCGGCCACAATGTCGGCTTCCTTCTGGTGGAGCTTAGCGTTGAGCACCTGGTGGGGTATGTGGCGCATGTTAAGCATCTTGGACAGCAGTTCCGAAATCTCCACTGACGTTGTTCCGACAAGCGTCGGGCGGCCGCTGTTGCGCATCTTCACAATCTCTTCTATAACGGCGTTGTACTTCTCGCGTGCCGTCTTGTACACACGGTCGTCCATGTCCTTGCGGATAACGGGGCGGTTGGTGGGTATCTCCACCACATCGAGCTTGTAGATGTCCCAGAACTCGCCCGACTCAGTGGATGCCGTACCGGTCATACCGGCCAGCTTGTGGTACATACGGAAGTAGTTTTGCAGCGTGATGGTGGCGAATGTCTGCGTGGCGGCCTCCACCTTCACGTGCTCCTTGGCCTCCACAGCCTGATGGAGACCGTCGCTCCAGCGGCGACCTTCCATGATACGGCCCGTCTGTTCGTCAACTATCTTCACCTCACCGTCGATTACCACATACTCGTCGTCCTTGTTGAACATGGTGTATGCCTTGAGCAGCTGTTGCAGAGTGTGTACACGCTCGCTCTGAACGGCGTAGTGGTTGAGCAGTTCGTCCTTCTTGTCGAGGCGGTCCTGGTCGGAAAGGCCGCTTTCAGCCTCCAGTTCCGAGAGCTGCGAGGCAATGTCGGGCAGCACGAACAGGCTCTTGTCGTTCACTTGCTTGGCCAGCCAGTCGGTGCCTTTGTCCGTCAGGTCGCACGAATTGAGCTTCTCGTCAACCACGAAATACAGCGGTTCCACAGCCTCAGGCATACGCCTGTTGTTGTTTTCCATGTATATTTCCTCGGTTTTCAGCATGCCTGCCTTGATGCCTTCCTCGGAGAGATACTTGATGAGCGGCTTGTTTTTGGGCAGTGCCTTGTGCGAACGGTAGAGCGAAAGGAAGCCTTCGTCGGTCAGTTTCTGGTCGTTGTTTTGCTTGCCCTCGGCTATTTTCTTCTTCGCTTCCGCCAAGAACTCGGTGGCAAGTTTGCGCTGCACGTCCACAAGTCGCTCCACGAGCGGCTGGTATTCCTCAAACATCTGGTCGTCACCCTTGGGTATAGGACCTGAAATGATTAGCGGCGTGCGCGCATCATCAATGAGTACGGAGTCCACCTCATCGACTATCGCATAGTTATGGGCACGTTGCACGAGGTCAGCCGGCGATATGGCCATGTTGTCACGCAGGTAGTCGAAGCCAAACTCGTTGTTTGTTCCGAACGTAATGTCTGCCTGATAAGCCTTGCGGCGTTCCGGGGAGTTTGGCTGGTGCTTGTCTATGCAATCCACAGACAGCCCGTGGAACTCGTAGAGCGGCCCCATCCACTCGGAGTCACGCTTTGCGAGGTAGTCGTTCACGGTCACTACGTGTACGCCGTTGCCCGTCAGAGCGTTCAGGAACACAGGCAATGTGGCCACAAGCGTCTTTCCTTCACCTGTTGCCATCTCGGCTATCTTGCCTTGATGCAGCACTACGCCGCCGAAAAGCTGCACGTCGTAGTGTACCATTTCCCACTTCAGGTCGTTGCCACCGGCAGTCCAGTGGTTGTGGTAGTACGCCTTGTCACCGTCAATGGTTATGAAATCCTTGCGCGGATCGGCAGCCAGCTCACGGTCGAAGTCTGTTGCCGTGACCACAGTGTCCTCGTTTGTGGCAAAGCGTTTGGCCGTTTCTTTCACGATGGCGAACACTTCAGGCATATACTCGTTGAGCTTCTTCTCGTATTCCTCAAGAATTTCCTTCTCCAGCTTGTCTATCTTGCTGAATATGTCGGCACGCTCGTCAATGGGAGTGTCCTCGATAGTGGCTTTGAGCTTGGCTATCTGCTCCTTTTGTTCCTGTGCTGCACCTTGTATGTCTTGCCTTATTGCAGCCGAACGCTCACGGAGAGCGTCGTTGTCCAGCTTCTCTATCTCCGGATAGACGGCCTTTACCTTCTCCACGAGCGGCTGTATGAGCTTCATGTCCCGTGAAGATTTGTCACCGAAAAGTGACTTCAGAATCTTGTTGAAATCCATATTTTTGTCTTTTTCTTGCTTGTTTTTATGCCGCATCCCATATTGTGGCCTGTCGGGACGGACTGATTATAGAATGTACGCGCGTACATTAATTATAGTGATAAGGGGTGTTGATTATAGTAATAGGGGGCGTTGTGCCACACAAGCCGCCGTTTGTCAGAACAAAGGCTCCGACGAACAGGCGTTGGGTGCCCTTATTCTTATGGCCTTGGCTATGGTTGGCGCTATGCGGTCTGTCGTTACAGGTTCTGCAATGCGTTCGGCTTTGGTTCCTGCCCCGTATATTATTATGGGGAATTGCACGAACGAAGCCCTCACAAGCAGGTTGTCCAGATTGTCTTCATTGAGCAGTCGCCATCCCGGAGCCACCTCTATAATGATGTCACCATTGCGCTCCAGATTGAAACCGTTGCGTATTTTCCTCGTTTCGGGCGGCGTACTTGACAGCAGTTGCAGCGAAGTATATACGTTTCTTACCCCGGAAATGAGTGAAAGGAACTCCTGTGCCCGTTCGCAAGCCTCCGCAAAACTTATCTTTTTCTGCTCGAATATCTTGTGGTTCAGGTATATTTGCGCTCCGAAACAGGCCTCGACATATTGCCCTTGCCCCCAGAGACCGCCCATATACATATTGAGTAGGTTGGCTATGCGGTTGATATAGAACGTGCCGGTAGGTATTCTGTATCGGGCGTAGTCGGTGTTTTCCTCGTCGCTGTAGCCTGTTCCCGTTATGACAAAGAGCACGTTGTCGCTGCCGAGCTTCTTTTCCAGAGTGCTGATGAGGCGTTCCATCTCGCCGTCGAGCCTCACATACGTGTCCTGAAGCTCCATCTGGCACTCGTTTACCGCCTGATGGTCGAAGTTTCCGGCATAGTATGTCACGTTGAGCAGGTCGGTTGTGCCGTCGAGACCCATGCCGCAACAGTTCACACACTGCACAGCCATGTCGGTCACGTCGGCGTTTACGAGTCCGCTTGCCTTGTATTGGCGGAAGCGTCTTGCCCCGCTGAACTTGTGGGAGAACGGCTTTTGCATGCCGCCGTTCATAAAATAGCTGAAGTTACCCGACAGTTCCGACAGCGGAGTCCATACCTTTTCCTGTATTTTCCGTGCGGCTGAGCTTATTCCGTTGTAGGCCGACAGCCACGAGGGCAGCGCATTGAAGTAGTATTGCGACGAGCACCAGTAGCCGTTGTTGTCGTCTATCCACAGCGCACCGTCGGCTGCGTGTCCTGCCGACAGCACTGCCGCGTCGCGGAACGGCGCAATGGCATAGACAATGGCCTTGCCGTTGGTGGTGGCTTTCAGTTCGTCACCTACTGATGATGTGCTTAGGTTGCGCGGCGATGAGGCATCGTTGGTCGAGAGGCCGGGATACTTCTTGTCATCGGTGCAATAGACAGGGCGAAGAGTCTCTTTGTCCAGCCATTGTGCGCCGGATATGGTGTTGTAATAAGGGGTTGTGCCCGTAACCACTGCCGCCACGGCCGAAGCCCGGTCAATCGGCGAGAACGGATAGGACACATTGGTATAAACAAGTCCTTGGCCAAGCAACCGCTTGAAGCCGTTGTCTGTGTATAGCGGTGCGAATGCTTCGAGATAGTCCGTGCGCAGCTGGTCTATGGTGATGCTTACCACGAGCCTGGGGGCCGTCCTGATGGTCTGCGCCCCAACGGTTGTCGTCACTGTCAGTGCCGACAGCAGAACCAATGGCATATATCTGTGTTTCATCGCCTGTATGCTTTTAGTCTTAAAGGTTGTTCCTTAATGTGCAGTCTGCGGCATGCAAACAAGTGCATCGTGCATCTTGACAGCAAACACAGTGCCACAATCTCCATTCCTTCGGCGTAGTCCTGAACTAAACCGCCGATGAAAAAGAGCAGGACAAGCACCGTTTCAATCCGCCACCAAGCCCGTGCCTTGCCCTTGAGAGCCTTGCGCAGGAACAAAAAGGGTAGGGGATTGAGCAGCAATATCTGTAGGTTTGTGCTCGTAGTGGGGTGTTCGGAGAACAGCAGTGCGGTCAGTATCAGTCCCGCAATGCCCTGTGCGGTCATCAGCAGTGCGTCATAGCGGCGCATCATGTCGTGTGTCACAATCTCAATGACGCATATTAATAATGTAAAGGCCAGCAGTATGGCGGCGCACCAAGTGGGCGACAGTGGAAACTCCTTGCTTACGGCCTGTTCGCCGCCGCTTGTCACGATGCGTGTGGCGGCCACAGCCGGTCGTACTGTGCCGTCCGGCGACACAAATTTGGCCTTGTCCAAGTCCCTCATCAGGTTCTCCGGCAGGAATTGACGCTCGCGCCACGTGGTGCTTCTGTCCGCCTTGAGTCCAAGACACAGGTCGTTGCCCAAAGCCGCCCAAGGGTGTTGTGCGGTATAGGTGTGTACCATCTCGCGGTATGACGGCCAGTCGGCATCGTTGCCATTGCCTTTTCCGTAGTCAATCCTGCCGGTCACGTTGCGCTCAATCATGTCGCGTGCCCTTGTGGTGCAGTTGTCGTAGAAGTAGTTGTAGCGGTAAGTGCGGTTCTGTGGCAGATAGTTTTCCTCCAAAGCGGCCACCATGCGCTGCTTTTCCTCCGCATTGAGGTTGAGCACCTGCTCGGTCACACGGCATTTCATACGTGTGTATTCCTCGCGGAAGTAGCTCATGGGCATCACAGCCAACTCGTAATCGGTCAGTCCGAACAGGAATTTGAGGGCGAAAAAGGAGGTCTTGAAGTTGAAAACACCGTAGTTGAAAGCCCAGTCCTCACCGGTTTTGAGGTCATGCAGGCGCAGTGCGGTGTGCCCGTAGAGGCCGTAAATCCGCTGGTTGGGGCTGCATGTGAGCAGACTCAGCTCTATTGAGTCGCTTGCAGTCTGCGCTTTGGCGGGCACAACGGCAAAAGCCGCCGCCATAATCATGGCGGTGGTCAGCAGCAATCGTCCGGCTTTGTCTGCTAAGTGTTTCACGCTTGCAAAATTACTCATTTTTTTTCAGATACCTTTTGCCCCGTATGCTTTTTTACTCCCTGCCGCTGCTTGCCCGAAGCATTGCTTTGGAAAAGACAAGTGTATCCTTTGGAAAAGACAAGTGTATGGTTTTTTGTGGTCAAGTGTAACCGTTAGCAAGAAAAAACG
>CAVHML010000084.1:0-10167 GCA_963636905.1 bacterium | reverse complement strand
CGCCCCGTTTACGACTCGTAAATGCGGCATTTAGGAGAGCTAAATGGCATACTTAGGATGCCTAACTGTGGCATCTTCGAAGCGCAAATGGCATACTTACAACTCGCAAATGGCACACTTGCTTTTGCGAACGGCATCGTTAGGACATTCAGCCACATCCATAGCCATCAAAAACCGCCTTTTCTCCATCTCCATTTCGGCTTTTTTGTCTAAATTTGCGACCGACAACTAACCTTTATCAACATTATTATATACATGAAACATTATCTTATACCTGTGGCGGCGGCAGCCCTGCTCGCTCTTCCCGCATCATTATACGCCCAAGACCAATACCGTCCGTCGGCCATTATGTGGCTCACACCGCAAGCCGCAAGCGACATCGTGGTGCCGTTTGCCCCGACAGACGAGGGCGTGCAGTTGCCCGTGCGCTGGGGAATGGACGTGGCGTGGCTCAGCGAGCAGAACATGCGCAAGGGCATCAACCACATCGGACTGGCCAACCTGTCGCTTGTGCGCAGCTCCTTCCAGACCACCGAGGCGCTGAACGACGATGGGTCTCTGACTACGGCGCAGATAGAGATGCTGAGGAAGCGCAACGCCGTGGCCGACCTCATGGGCAGCAGTGTCGACCTGGTGCTCAACGAAGACCAGGAGGCGGGCATCGTGGACTACTACGTGAAGGACGGCAAGGCCAACACCGACCACTGGGCACAGCTCATCGACGCAAGCGTGGCGTGGATTGAGGCCAACTCAAAGCACAAAGTCGTTGCCCTATCGCCGTTCAACGAGCCTGACTACGGCTGGGGACAGGGATCGCTGAGCGACATGAAGGAGATTGCCCGGAAGATAAAGGAGGACTATCCGCGACTGAAGAACATAGCCGTGACCGGCGGCAACACGCTCAACGACGACCAGGCGTCGCAGTGGTACAACGGACTGAAGCCCTACGTGGACTGGGGCAACACCCACCAGCTTGCAGGCAGCTTCGACAACTACGCCAACTTCTTCGCTGAGGTGGCCAAGGACGGGCTGCACCCCTACGCCGACGAGCTGCACAACGTGGGCGAGGCCATGGTGGGAGCCGAATATGGCATGAAGACCGCCGTGTGGTGGGGCTTCGACAGCAGGGCGCGCGGCGAGTTTTGCGACATAAGCAACAACGGCAGCCGCATAGCCTACGGCGAACTGCGCGACAAGTGGACTTCGGCCAGTGTGTACCGCCACAACGACGGACGGGTGAAGGCATTCGTCGGTTCGTCGGAGCGCCAGGCCAACACATCCACCTTCATGTTTGTCAACAAGGAGCGCGTCGCTTACTACGACGGACAAGGCCCCACGCGCGAGTGGCTAATCGAGATGCCGGGCGGCACTGGCTATCAGAAGGGGCAGACCAACGCCGAGCGTGTGGTGGACATCACCTGGGGCGAGGACGTGCCCAGCAAAGCCATCAGCGGCAGCTATGCCATTGTCAACAAGGCCACGGGCACGATGCTCTCGCAGTCGGGCGACGCGATAGACCTGACCAAGCAGACAGGCTCGGCAACCGCCAAGCAGACGTGGAACGTGGCTCCGGTGGACAGTCGCATTGGCGGCGACTACAGCTTCTACTCAATCACTTCGGCCAACGACAGCCGCCACATCGACGTGGAAAACTACTCGTGTCTGCCCGAGGCGTCGGTGATAGCCTACGCCAACGATGTGCCTACGGCCAACCAGCAGTGGTATCTGGAGTATGCCGGCGACGGTTGCTACTACCTGCGCAACCGCGAGAGTGCGCTCTACCTGACCGCCAAATCGAAGTATGCCATCAACCACGTGGGCGTAAACCAGAACACTCTGCTCGGCACTGACGCTCGCGACCGTCAGCTGTGGCGCATCATAGCCCCGGCAACGGTCTACGACACGACCGCTCCGGCGCAACCCGGCGGACTGACGGCCACGCCCAACGCCGCATCGGTGGCTCTGCAGTGGACTTCGGGCAGCGAGAAGGACCTGACCGGCTACATGATATTGCGCACAGAAAAGGGCAAGGACGACTGGAACACGATAGGCCGTGGCATACTGGGCAACCAGTTTACGGACAACACCTGCCGCCAGGGCTGCACATATATATATAAGGTGGTGGCCACAGACCTTTCGGACAACCGCTCAAAGGCTTCCGACACAGTGGAGGCCACGGCAACGGGTGCGCCGTCGATGGTGGCCCGCTGGACTTTCGCCAACAACATCAACGACGAAACGGCCAACATGATGGACGCAGCCATATACGGTACCGCCACTTACGCCGAGGGTCACAAGGCAGAAACGAAGTCGCTGACGCTCAACGGCAACGACACGTGGCTGCAACTGCCATACGAAGTGGCCGGAAGCGACGAACTGACCATAGCCATGTGGGTGAAGTGGACAAACTCCAGCAAGACTTGGACTCGACTGTTTGACTTCGGCACCGATACAGACCACTACATGTTCCTCACGCCCAGGGCAGACAACAACGTGATGCGCCTTGCCCTGAAGAACGGAGGCAGCGAACAGACGCTCGACTGCCCGTCGCGGTTGTCGGCAGCCAAGTGGGTTCACGTGGCGGTAGCGTTCGGCAAGGACAGCGTGGCCATATACCTCAACGGCGAAAAGGCGGCTTCCACGACAAGCATCACCATCAAACCGTCGGAGGCAGGCGCAATACTGAACTACATAGGCCGCAGCCAGTTCAGTTCCGACCCGCTTTTCCAGGGCTACATCAGCGACTTGCGTATATACAACCATGCTCTCACCACCAGCGACATAAGCAAAGTGAAGGAAGGACAGACGAGCGGCATAGCCCTACCCCAGCTGACAAACAGCGCAAACCATGGCGGCAAGGCATACAATCTGGGCGGGCGGCAAGCCTCAAATGGGCTGCTGGTGAGCAAAGGGCGGAAGTTCTACAAGTCAGGAAACGGGCGATGACAGTTTGCCAAAAGGCGAGCAACAGGACAAAGGGGCTGGAACAGACACTGCCGTCCGCACTCGTTTTTGCTCCGAACGGCCTGTATTTCGGGGATTTTGGCTAATTTTGCAGCCGACAAACTGCGCCCTGACGATGCCGTCACGGGATGACAGTATGCGAAAAAGGCACAATGAAGAAACTATTTATAGAGACCTACGGTTGCCAGATGAACGTGGCCGACAGCGAAGTGGTGGCGTCGGTGATGCAGATGGCAGGATATGAACTGTGCGAAGCGGTGGGCGACGCCGATGCTGTGTTTCTAAACACTTGCTCGGTGCGCGACAACGCCGAACAAAAGATATACAACCGCCTGGACACGCTCAACGCTGAGCGCAAGAAGACGGGCAAACCGCAGATACTTGGAGTGCTGGGGTGCATGGCCGAGCGAGTGAAAAACGACCTTATGGACAACCACCACGCCAACCTTGTGGCCGGGCCTGACGCTTATCTGTCGCTGCCGGAACTCATAGCCGCCGCAGAGACGGGCAACAAGGCCATAAACATAGAACTGTCTACCACCGAGACCTATCGCGACATAGTGCCGCAGAGGTTGCACGGAGCCAAGATAGGCGGTTTTGTGAGCATCATGCGCGGCTGCAACAACTTCTGCCACTACTGCATAGTGCCGTACACACGCGGACGGGAGCGCAGCCGCGACATGGAGAGTGTGCTGCGCGAGGTGCGCGACCTGCGCGACCGGGGTTTCAAGGAGGTGACTCTGCTGGGACAGAACGTCAATTCTTACCGCTTTGACCCCACTGAGAACGGCGGCGAAGGCACACTTGTGGACTTCCCCAAGCTGCTGCGCACTGTGGCCGAGGCCGTGCCGGAGATGCGGGTGCGCTTCACAACGAGCCATCCCAAGGACATGAGCGACGAGACGCTGCACGTGATTGCCGACATGCCCAACGTTTGCCGCCACATACACCTGCCCGTGCAGAGCGGAAGCGACAGGATACTGAAACTGATGAACCGCAAGTACACACGCGAGTGGTATCTCGGACGCGTGGAGTCCATACGCCGCATAGTGCCCGACTGCGGACTGTCGACAGACATATTCGTGGGCTACCACAGCGAGACGGAGGAAGACCACCAGATGTCGCTCGACCTGATGCGCGAGGTGGGCTACGACTCGGCCTTCATGTTCAAGTATAGCGAGCGCCCGGGCACATACGCCTCGAAGCATCTGCCCGACGACGTGCCCGAGGAGGTGAAGATACGCCGACTGAACGAGCTGATACACCTGCAAACGGAGATGTCGGCCAAGGCAAACAAGCGCGACGTAGGCAAGGAGTTCGACGTGCTTGTGGAGGGATTCAGCAAGCGTTCGCGCCAACAACTGTTCGGGCGCACGGAGCAAAACAAGGTGGTGGTGTTCGACAAAGGCCGTCACCACATAGGCGAGACAGTGCACCTGCGCATAACCGACTCCACTTCGGCCACGCTGATGGGCGTAGAGGATGCTCCGGAAGACGGTTCTGGCTCCGACAAAGACAGTTTCGGTTCCGACAAAGACACTAAGACAAAAGACTGACGCAATAAGCTTATGAAGGAATTTCTACAGGTGCTGCGCCGCTTTGTGCCGCCCTACAAAAAATATCTGGTACTGTCGATAGTGTTCAACGTGCTGTCGGCTGTACTCAACATATTCTCGTTTGCGGCCATAATACCCATACTGCAAATACTGTTCAAGACCAATCATGCGCACACGGTCACGACTCTGATGCCTCTTGACGGCGGTGGAGACATAAAGGAGGTGCTGTCCAACAACCTCAACTACTACATAAGCCAGCTCATAAGCGACTTCGGCCCCACCACCACCCTACTCGTCATCGGTATTTTCCTGGCCGTAACCACCTTTCTGAAGACGAGTTTCTACTTCCTTTCGTCGGCCACAATCATACCCATACGCACAGGTGTGGTGCGCGACATACGCAACCAACTGTACCGAAAGATAACGTCGCTGCCGCTGGGCTTCTTCTCGGAGGAGCGCAAGGGCGACATCATCGCACGCATGAGCGGAGACGTGGGCGAGATAGAAAGCTCGATAATGTCGTCGCTCGACATGCTTTTCAAGAACCCGGTGCTCATTGTGGCATACTTCTCCACGCTGTTGTTCATCAGTTGGCAGCTCACGCTGTTCACACTGGCCATAGTGCCGCTCATGGGATGGTTCATGGGCTATGTGGGACGCAAGCTGAAGCAGAACTCAATAAAGGCGCAGGAGTTGTGGAGCGACACCATGAGCCAGGTGGAAGAGACGCTCGGCGGACTGCGCATCATCAAGGCATTCTGCGCTGAAGGCAAGATGAACGACCGTTTCGACCGCACCAATTCCACCTATCGCGACAACATCATGCGGGTGAACATACGTCAGCAGATGGCTCACCCAATGAGCGAGTTTCTCGGAACAGTCATGATTGTCATCGTACTTTGGTTCGGCGGCATGCTCGTATTGAACAACTACGCTCTGTCGGGACCCACATTCATCTACTATCTTGTAATCCTTTATAGCATAATCAACCCTCTGAAGGAATTTTCGCGTGCGGGCTACAACATCCCCAAGGGACTTGCGTCGATGGAACGCGTGGACAAGATTCTGAAAGCCGAAAATCCGATACTCGAAAAGGCACAGCCCACGCACATAAAAGAGTTCAAGCACAGCATCGAGTTCCGCCACGTGTCGTTCAAATACGACCAGAAATGGGTGCTCCGCGATGTCAACCTCGTGATAGAAAAAGGCAAGACGGTGGCCCTCGTGGGACAAAGCGGAGGCGGCAAGTCGACACTCGTAGACCTCATACCGCGCTACTACGACGTGCAGGAGGGCGAGGTGCTCATCGATGGCATAAACGTGAAGGACTTGGGCATACACGATTTGCGCCAGCTGATAGGCAATGTAAACCAGGAAGCCATACTCTTCAACGACTCTTTCCGCAACAACATTGCCTTCGGAGTGGCCGACGCCACGCAGCAACAGATAGAGGAAGCGGCACGAATAGCCAACGCCTACGACTTCATAACGGCATCGGAACAGGGTTTTGACACCAACATCGGCGACCGTGGAGGCCGTCTGTCGGGTGGACAGAGGCAGCGTGTCAGCATAGCGCGAGCCATCCTGAAGAACCCACCGATACTGATACTCGACGAAGCGACATCGGCTCTCGACACCGAAAGCGAGCGAATGGTGCAGGATGCGCTCGAACGACTGATGAAGACACGCACCACCGTGGCCATCGCCCACCGCCTCAGCACCATAAAGAGTGCCGACGAGATATGCGTGATACACGAGGGGCGCATAGTGGAGCACGGCACACACGAGGAGCTGATAGCAAAAGACGGATACTACAAGAAGCTGAGCGACATGCAAAGACAGTGAGAACAAACACGCACAATTCCCTATAGCTGGGGCGAATTTATGGAGCATAGTCTATAAATTCGCCCCTATTCTTTTGAATTACGCCGTTTTCCCATTACCTTTGTAAACCAAGGGCAACTGCAAACAAAGGCTCTTGTCCGACTGCTTACATATAAAAGCGACTTTCAACAATGAATTTCATATATCATTTGGCCTCAACCGCACTGCGCATGCTGTCGCTTCTGCCGCTCCGCATACTCTATCTGCTGTCCGACGGCCTATACCTTATTATATATTACTTGGTGCGCTACCGCCGTCCACTCGTGCGAAAGCACCTCGCCGACAGCTTTCCCGAAAAGACGGAAAGTGAGCGGCGCAAGATTGAAAAGGAGTTTTACTCGTGGTTTTGTGACTATCTTGTTGAAACAGTAAAGCTCTACACTATGAGCGAAAAGCAGATACGTCGCCGTATGCAGTTTGTCAATGCCGAACTGGTCAAGGCTTCGGTGGCCAAAGGCCGGTCGTGCGCAGTGTATCTGGGTCACTACTGCAACTGGGAATGGGTGACTTCGCTGCCACTTTGGGTGGGCGGCGAACCGGTGTGCGGCCAGATTTACCACGCTTTGGAGAATCGAGCGTTCGACAAAATCTTTCTCCGATTGAGGGGAAAGTTCGGTGCTGTGAGCATCCCGATGGCCGAAACGCTGCGTAGCATAGTGAAATACCGCCAAGAAGGCAAGCAGATTGTCATCGGATTCATTGCCGACCAAGTGCCTTTCTGGAACAACATACACTATTGGACCGACTTCCTTCATCACGACACTCCTGTGCTCACCGGCACCGAACGCATAGTACGCAAGATGGATTTCGACGTTTACTATCTCGACATGAGGCGCATGAAGCGCGGCTACTACCAGGCAGAGTTCAAGCTGCTCACCGACTCGCCGGCGTCGCTGCCCGAGTTCGGGGTGACGGAGCTTTACTTCCGCGAACTTGAAAAGACCATTCAGCGTCAGCCTCCGTTCTGGTTGTGGACCCACAACCGCTGGAAACGCACACGCGAAGAGTGGGAAAAGGTGATAGATCCAGAGACAAAAAAGATGAAATTCCTTTAAGTCGCAACCATGATATTCGCAAGAGACAAGGGGCGGATGTGCAACAACATCCTTCAATATGGGCACGTGTATGCTTGGGCAAGGGAACATGGACGCCGCACAGTGTCCATGCGCTTCAGCTACAAATACAAATATTTTGCCATAAGCCACACTCGTGAGCATAACTTCCTTACATATTTATTTGCAAAATACGCCGCTAAAATAGGGCTATTGCCCGTGGCTTCATTCCATAACCCCGAGGGAAATCCCGAGGCGATGGCGTTGTTGGAGAGTGGCAAGAGTGTTGTCGTAGAGGGATGGTATGTGCGTTTCTACGACCTTTTCGTCAAATACATCGACGAGATACGACAGCTTTTCGCTTTCGACAAAGCCGTTCTCGATGCAGCACGGGCCAATATAGGAACCACAGATGAGCCAGCCATAAGACTGGGACTGCACATACGCCGGGGCGACTACCGCACTTGGCACGATGGGAAATACTTCTTCGGCGACGATGTGTACGTGGCTTACGTCCGCCAATTTGCAGCCCTTCACCCCGGAAAGCGCATCGTGGCATACGTCTGTGGCAACGACCCGATGCTCAACAAGGCATACTACACGGAAAATCTGCCCGACATTGAGGTGCGCTTTCCGCAGGGAAATCCAGGCGAAGACCTGTGTCTGCTCTCGCAATGCGACTGGTTGGTCGGGCCTCCAAGCACATTCACGCTCGTTGCGGCGATGTATCACGACACGCCGCTGTGCTGGATGGAAACGCCCGATGCGCAAGCCATGTCGTTCGGACGGTTCAACGAGCTATTCAGAAACATAAAGTGACCATACCATGAACATACTTTTCCTCGTATTCGGCCAACGGTTGTCCGACCATTTGCAGGCTCATTTGGCCATACACACCTTTCTTCCTCACCTGTCTGACAACGACCGGATATGCGTAATGACCACCGCTCCGGAATACTACGCTGACTTTGCCTCCACCAAACGAGTGACTACCGACCACGTTTCCGAGCAGCTTTTGGACGAATGGGAGGGACAGCACCACTTCTTCTGGCGCGTAAAGATAAAGGCGATGGAGCGTATAGCCAACCTTTATCCCAACGATGCGTTGCTCTATCTCGACAGTGACACCTTTCTGAAAGGCGGTCTCGAAGGCATAAAGTCGACACTTGCACAGGGCAAAGGGCTAATGCACCTCGACGAAGGGCATCCGAGCAACATGAAAACAAAGTCGCTGCGGATGTGGAACACCGTGAACGGACACACATACGCTGGAGTGACAATAGGCAAGCAGCACAATATGTGGAACGCCGGAGTGGTTGCGATGCCTCAAGGCGAGGTTGCACCCACGGTAGCCCTGGCTTTGGCCATCTGCGACGGGATGCTTGACGACGGTGCAGAGCGCGTCGTTATCGAGCAATACTCGCTTTCGATAGCCCTACACGAACGGTTGGGAATCGTTTCCGCCCAACCTTGGATAGGCCATTACTGGGGCAACAAGGACGAATGGAACGCCTTTGCAAGCAAATTCTTCCTCGAAGCTCACATGAAAGGGCTTAGTGTGGAAGAAACCACAGCGGCCTTGGCGGCCGAAGACTTGTCTTCCTTGCGCGTCCATATGCACAAGTCAAACACGCAACGCCGACTGACAAACATCATAAAGAAACTTTTTCCTGACCGATAACTCCCCATTTTCAGCGCATGATACTCTTAAAAGGCAAGGAAGGACTGCCCCATGTTGTGGGCAAGGACATACAAAACGTGTTTCAAAACCTATTCAAACAGCGCGGCAAATGGAGGCGTGAGGTGCGCAAATATGTGGAGAAATACTATACGGACGATGCACCCACTATCGGCGATGCGCCCAAAACGGTGGTGTTCATGGCCGACGGACGCATGCACCACGGTGGACTTTGCGACCGTCTGAAGGGCATCGTATCGGTCTATTCTGTGTGCAAGGCTATGGGATTACGATTCAAAATACACTTTGTCTCGCCGTTTTGCCTTGAGGAATTTCTCGTTCCCAACGAGGTTGATTGGCGCATCAGCCCAGAAGAACTTAGCTACAACAAGGCGGAAGCCTTGCCCTTGTTTTGCGGAACCAACGGTACTCACGTTGAAATGCCGTTCCAACGCCGTTGGTTTGTGAAGAATTTCAAGCGGGATTTCCGCCAGTTTCATGTCTACACCAACGCCGACCTTGTGGGCAAAGACCATTATGGCACACTTTTCCGCGAACTTTTCAGCCTCTCGCCGGAGCTTGATGCAGCGGTAAAAGCCGTGAAAGAGGAGATTGGAGACAAGTATATTGCCGTGCAAGGCCGTTTTCAGCAGTTGCTTGGCGACTTCGTGGAGGAAGGATACCCGCAACTCAACGATGAACAACAGGAAGAACTGATGGCCAAAGGCTTGAGTGAGATAGAAAAGATACACTCTTCACAACCCGAAAGTCCAGTTTTGTTGACTTCCGACAGTGTGCGTTTCATTGACTATTGCGCATCGCACGCATCTTATATACACCGTGTGCCTGGAGAAGTCATACACATGGACTATGCAAAAGGCAGTGACTTGGCTCTCCATTTAAAGACCTTTGCCGACCTGATAGCCCTTAGCGGAGCGGAAAGCATCTATCTGCTGAAGAGTCCCAAGATGTACAACAGCGGTTTTCCCCGCATTGCTGCCAAGATTGGAGGCAAACCGTTCACGCTCGTGCG
>CAVHML010000083.1:0-10215 GCA_963636905.1 bacterium | reverse complement strand
TGCTACAAAGTACTGGGCAGAAACACTCACTTTGCCGGTGGATACGCCACACTTACAAACTACAATCGTGTGTTTCTTGACACGTCACCGATATATATTGTTGCGTAAATAGGTTTTCAAAATGTTGCGTAAGCAGGTATTCAAAATTATCCGTATATATGTGTCAGCAGATGCCTGTTGTACTTTGATATGTCTCTGCACTTTATTTTTGGCCGTATGCCCGGCTTTCATCGGTCGTGTAGCCCGCTGTACTCATTCTCTCACAAACACATTGTTCTCGAAAACAGCCTCGCTATCCGGCAAAGCTAATTTGTAGAACCGCTTTATAGAACCGCCCTAAAAAGTCAAAAGGCGGTAAACCACGTAAACGGATTTACAGCCTTTTGAAAAAAAAGGATGCCTTTCAAAAAGAAAAGCCTATCCCAAATACTTCATGAGTATCTTGGCGTTGCCGCTGTCGCGCAGCTTTGCGATGCTTTTCTCGCGGATTTGGCGCACGCGTTCACGGGTGAGACCAAGCTGGTCGCCTATCTCTTCGAGTCCTTTCTCGTGGCATCCGATGCCGAAACACTCGCGTATAATGGTTATTTCGCGCTCCTTAAGCACTTTTGAAAGCACCGTGTTCAGTTCCTGTGCCATCGATTCATGGTCAACATGGCGGTCTGTACGGCTGTCTTCTCCGCTGGCCATCACGTCAAGCATGCAGTTGTCTTCTCCGTCCTGGAACGGTGCGTCGATGGAAACATGGTGTCCGTCGGCCATAAGGCTTTGGCCTATCTTGTCTTCGTCAAGGTTTGTCGCTGCGCTAAGCTCCGACACAGACGGGTGGCGTTGGTTCTCTTGCTCGAATTTGTTTATCTCATGGTTGATCTTGTTGAGCGATCCGACCTGGTTAAGCGGCAGCCTTACGATGCGGCTCTGCTCGGCTATGGCCTGGAGAATGCTCTGGCGAATCCACCACACGGCATAGGAAATGAACTTGAAACCGCGCGTTTCGTCAAACTTCTGTGCGGCTTTGATGAGACCGATGTTGCCTTCGTCAATCAGGTCAGTAAGAGTAAGTCCCTGATGCTGGTACTGTTTTGCCACAGAAACCACAAAGCGCAGATTGGCAGTGACCAGCTTGTCCTTGGCGCGTTCGCCTTCCGGGCCGCCTTTGCGTATCTTTTGCGCAAGCTCAATTTCCTCGTCAATGGAAATAAGTGGGGCGCGCCCGATCTCTACAAGGTACTTGTCCAAGGCTTCACTTGAACGGTTCGTGATACTCTTCTGTATCTTTAATTGTCTCATCCTAATAAGAAAATATTTGTAAGTTATAACTATCTAACAATCAACCGAATGGGTTGTACCCGCTGTAAACGGCTGCAAAATTACAAAAAAAACGGATACGTTGTTTCTTAAAAGACACCTGCCGAGTGTTAAATAACCGCAAAATAAGCCGTTGTTTGCCGTTTTTCGTGGCAACATTCGTGCATTTCCGCTATATTTGTGCTACGTTACGGTTGCATTTACACCTTATTATATATAAACATGAGACATCTTTTCCTTGTTTTCTCCCTCTGTCTGCTCTGCTCAATACAATGTTTCGCACAGATACCTTCAGGCACAAGCAAATCAACAATGGTGTTTGACAAGTTCCATCCGGCCGTAATCACGATGAACGGCGGTCAGAAACTGTCTGTTTCACAAGCAAATATATTTCTTAAAGGCAGTGCTTTGCTGTATAAAAAGGGCAAGTCGGTCATGGCTGCAAACATGGACAACATATCCAGCGTGGACATTGACGGCTCGCATTTCATGCGTATAGACACGCTGCTTGCCGAGGTCATTGACACGGTAGGGCAGGACTTGCTGCTTTGCGCAACGGTTATCGATGTGGATGCCTTTAGGACAATGCTGGAAAACAGCCGGGAAATAACCAATTTGGAGATAAGAGACATGGTGAGTGTGTCGTCCATAGACTTGATTTCCGACGAGGATAAGCATTATCCATTGGCGAAATACTATTTCTATTTCATTGACGGCAAGGCCTTAGTGGCCAATGAACGTTCACTCTCCACAATAGTTCCGAAAGACAAACGGCGCATTTTCAAATCCATAATAAGCCTTCCCGATTTCAGTTGGGGCAATCCGCAAAGCCTGAAGCGTCTCCTGAAAGCAATACGATAAGTAGGAATTCAAAATTATCCGTATATATGAGTCAGCCGGTGCCGCCATAATTCTGAACGCCTACCCAAGACTCTACTCATGTTCCTCTATCGTTCAATCGTGGCTTATCGGTTCTCCTTGTTAATCAGATTAACCACCACCTTCACCATCACGTCCTTCTCTTCCGTGCGGCTCTCGGCTATCTATAACTTGTCCCAATGCCTTTGGAAGTATATTTCAGCCATTTTGATAACTTGTTCGGTGCCAAACAGTACCGTAACTTTATTCCATTCTTCCGTATTTCATCTCCTCGCCGTCCTTGTCGTACTGTTTGCGCTTGCCGGACGGTGGTTCCGAAAGTGTTATCCTGACCACTGCGGTTCGGGACAGCGAGCGTTCTATACTTTTGTCGAACGCTTCCATGTGCTGGGGCAGGAAGCGTTGGCAAATCAACCGAAGACCGTGGGTTTTCTCGCCGTCATCTGTGACAATATCTGCCCTGCCGAAGGCAACGGCGGACTTGTATTGGAGTGTGAAACTGCCATCCTTGGGGTCAACAGTAGGCGCACAGCGGGTCACAGCAGACAGGCATACCTTTGGATGTGCCTTGATTGCTTCCAGCTTCTTGCCCTCCAAGGCACAGTGGAAATACCAGTTTGTGTCATCGTCCGAAGCGAGTGACAGTGGCAGACCGTATGCCCGGCCGTCTGCATCGGTGAAACTGACTGTAATAAAAGGTGCTTTGTGCATCAAATCCAGTGCCCATCGGCTATCCATAGCCCTTGATTCTTTTCTCATGTGTAACGGTTGTTTTCTGTTTTGATGTATGATGTTGTTCGTTACGGTTGTCGTTTTTCAGCGTGCAGCCTGACCTTTCTTGGCGTGAATGTCCTTCATAAGTGTTACAAGAAGCCCTAATGAAGCAAAGGTTATGCCCACAAGGCACACGCCAGTCCACCCCATGCAGTTCCAAGCCACGCCTGCACTCAGTGTGCCGAGGCTTCCTCCGGCAAAGAGATGGCTCATAAACACTGTGTTGCAGCGGTTTGTGGCTTCAGGAACCATGGCGAGGCAACCGCTTTGGTTGCTTAGTTGGTGGCATTGTGCGCCCACATCCACAAGCATAATGGCCATGATGAGGCCGGTATATGAGTCGGACAGGCACAGAGCCAATGCCCATGCGATGAATTGCAGGGCGGTTCCCGCATGGCAGAAGCGTTCTATTCCGAAGCGGGGGATGTACTTTCCTATGCCGCTGGCAGCCATTGCGCCGGCGAGTCCGCACAGGCCGAGCATCCCTACGGCATCGCTTCCGGCATGGAAGGGCGCGCCAGACAGGTGGAAAGCCATGCACGACCATATTGCCATCATGCTTCCGAAGCTCAGTCCGCCCCTCAGTGCGTAGATGCGGATGGCCGGGTAGTCGCAGTATATGCGCACTACAGACTTCATAAGTCTGCCATACGAGCCGGTGAAACCCGACGGCATTGACGGCAGAGTGCGCAGTATGACCACAAGGCACGCTGCCATTGTCACGGCGGCAATGGCAAACATGGCGCGCCAACCCGCCCATTCGCCCACGTAGCCGCTCAACACCCGCGCCCCCAACACGCCGCTCAGCAGCCCGGTAAGCACTATTCCCATGTTGCGCGACTTGTTTTCGGGCTTTGAAAAGTGGCTTGCCACGGGTATGAACATCTGGGGTACCACACTGTTGCAGCCCAATATGACCGACGCACCCCACACTGTCCAGATGCTATGGGTCAGGGCTATGGCTACACAGCAGACCACTGCCACGCCCATGTTTATGGTTACTATCTTCCGGCGCGACACTTTGTCGGCCAAAGGCACTACAAATATGAGTCCGAGAGCATAGCCTAATTGGGTGATAAACGTTATCAGGTTGGCCTGTAGCTCCGTGACGCCGAGGCTGTGGCGCATGGTTTCGAGCAGCGGCTGGTTGTAATACAGGTTGGCAACGGTCAGTCCGCCGGTCACAGCCATAATGAACAGCGTGCTGCGGGGTATCCCTCCGTTGGGTACAAGCTCTTTCTTCGTATTCTTCATGTTGTCTTGATGTCAGTAAGTGCGTGTGTCTTCGCTTCTCCAAAGCCCGTTTCCCGTTTGTCAAACGGTTATTTCGAGCAATATCCCTTCGGGTCCTTCCACGCAGCTCTCATAGTATCCGTCGCCCGTGGTGCGCGGTCCGCTGAGCGTAGGGTAGCCTTCGGCGTTGAGTCTGGCCGTGAGGGCATCGACGGCTTCCCTGCTTCCTGCGGCGAAAGACACGTGTATGAAGCCGCAGCGGTACTGGTTTCCGTCGCCGCAGTCCACTTCTGGGCGCGTCATGAGTTCGAGTCTTGTCTCTCCGCCGGGAAATGACAGTATGTAAGTGCGGAGGTTGGTTCGGGGATTGTGGTACATATTGTTGGAAGTGGCCTGGAAATACTTCTCGAAGAAGCCCCTCATGCCTTCCAAGTCCTTGCAGTACAGTGCCAAATGGTCTATTTTCATCATGTTGCCGATAGGTTTGGGAAACGTTTTCCGGCTGTAAAAGTACCACGAAAACCGCAGAATGCGTTATCCGGCGGATTAAATAATACTAAGAAAGGGTAGGGCGGCGTACCGTAAACGGGCGGTTTACGGTAGTCAAACAGGCGGTTTACGTATCATAAATGGCCGGGTTACGGTAGCTAAACGGGCGGTTTGTGAGTCATAAACGGGCGGGGTATGACAGCGGAGCGTATGGAAACCTGCGGCAAACGCTCCCGTGCGGTGTCTTTTCAGGCCGGGTTGCCATCCTGTTATGGTGCGTCCGGCTATGGTTAAGGTGGGTTCTATAAATTACCACCGTAATAAACAACAAAACAATATGGGTTACGTTTTGCCGTCTTTTGGTCTCTTTCCGATTCATATCGCCACCTCACTCGGTCGTAATGCCCGCATTACTCCCTTGTTCGCTGACGATATGCTCTCGAAAAGAGTCCCAAAATCCGGCAAAGCTAATTTATAGAACCTACCTTAAAACAGACTCTGCGGTAGTAAACTTATGTTTTTTTTATATAAAAGAGTCAAGAAAAAAGAACCAAAGTGACAAAAAAAAAGTATATTTGCACGGAATAAAACAATAAAACAATATCAATAGGTCATGGCAAAGTACAACATTACGGAGAAAAAAGAGAAGGAAGCGGCTTACAGAAGCCTTGTTAATCCACAACTAATGGACGAGATGAAGGAGAAAATCCTCAACATCATAGTCATGCAGAAGAAGTATAAGGATAAAAATTATTCGGCCAAGAAACTTGCGGAGGACCTTGGCACCAACACCCGGTACATTTCTGCCGTGGTAAACGTGCGTTTCCACATGAACTATACCTCTTTCGTCAACAAGTTCCGTATAGAGGAGGCCATGACCATACTGATTGACAAGCGTTATCAGGACTTGAAGATGGAGCAGGTGAGCGACATGGTGGGCTTTTCCAACCGGCAGTCGTTCTACGCATCGTTCTATAGGATAATGAGAATGACCCCCCGGGCATACCGGCTGCAGCACATGGCGCAGCATCCCTCGCTGATACGCCCCGTAACCAAGAAGGCTTCTAAGGGCGTAGAGGCGGAAAACGGCATGGAGGGTTAGACTTTTGGACAATTTCGCCTACACTGACGAGCGCTTTGCCGACGTTCAGTTGCTCCGATACCGCCTTGACGGTTTCGCCGCACTGCCCCTGCGCACCAAGAAGTTCGTCTATTATCTGTCTGAAGCCGCCCTCTACGGGCGCGACATCACGTTTGACCAGTTCGGAAAGTACAACCTGCGCATCAGAAAGACGCTGGAAGCGGTATATACCGACTACACCGTTGACCGCGAAACCGATGGTTTCCGTGCTCTGGAGGTCTATCTGAAGCGCGTCTGGTTCTCCAATGGCATCTACCACCACTACGGTTGCGAGAAGTTTGTGCCGGGGTTCAGTGCCGACTATCTGCGCGAGGCCATCGGCAAGGTGGACTCCTGCCGTCTTCCGCTCGGCGAAAACGAGACGAAAGAGGGCTTGTGCAAAGAGCTGTTCCCCGTGATTTTCGACCCCAACGTGCTTCCCAAGCGTGTCAACAAGGCCGACGGTGATGACATTGTGCGCACTTCCGCCTGCAACTACTATGAAAACGTCAGCCAACCCGAGGCCGAAGCATACTATAATGGTCTCAAGGCGTCGGCAGGGGAGTGCTCTCCGTCGTTCGGACTGAACACTACGCTTGTGAAACAGCCCGACGGAAGTTTGCAGGAGGTGGTCTGGAGTGGCAAAGGGCGATATGCCAACGCCATCAAACACATCACTCACTGGTTGCGCAAGGCCGCCGAAGTGGCCGAA
Organism: bacterium; assembly: GCA_963636905.1. Classification (GTDB taxonomy): domain Bacteria; phylum Bacteroidota; class Bacteroidia; order Bacteroidales; family Bacteroidaceae; genus Prevotella. The sequence continues at coordinate 3,700 of CAVHML010000083.1, read as the reverse complement.
ACCGACGACCAGCGCGAGGTGATCCGGCTGCTTGTAGAGTATTACGAGACGGGCGACCTGCGCCTGTTCGACGACTATTCAATCGCATGGGTGCGGGCTGTTGACGGAATGGTTGACTTTGTCAACGGTTTCATCGAGGTTTACGGCGACCCGCTCGGCCTGAAAGGCTCGTGGGAGAGCATAGTGGAGTATAAGGACATGGCGGCCACAAAGCGCACACGCACCATTAGCGACAATGCGCAGTGGTTTGAAGACCACTCACCCGTGGACAAACGCTTCCGCAAGCCCGTGGTAAAGGGCGTTATAGCCAACGTTGTCTGTGCGGCAATGCTCGGCGGCGACGAATATCCCTCCACTGCGATAGGCATAAACCTGCCCAATGCCGACTGGATAAGGGCGCAGCACGGCAGCAAGAGCGTCACCATAGGCAACCTTACCGACGCATACAACAAGGCTGCAAGGGGCAACGGTTTCCGCGAAGAGTTTGTTATAGACGATGAAACCCGTGCGCTGATTGACCGTTACGGCGACATTTGCGATGACCTGCACACCGACCTTCACGAGTGTTTGGGGCATGGCAGCGGCCGTTTGTTGCCCGGTGTTGACCCGGATTCGCTCAAGGCATACGGCAATACCGTGGAGGAAGCGCGTGCCGACCTGTTCGGTCTTTACTACCTGGCCGACGGGAAAATGGTGGAACTCGGCCTTGTTCCGGACCGTGAAGCCTACAAGGCGCAGTACTATACATATATGATGAACGGGCTTATGACGCAACTGGTGCGCATCACTCCCGGCAATGACATAGAGGAAGCCCACATGCGCAACCGCGCACTCGTGGCCTATTGGGTGCTGGAGCATGCCGACGGAGCGGTGGAGCTTGCGGTTCGCGACGGCAAGACATACGTTGTAGTCAACGATTACGCCCGTCTGCGCGAGCTGTTCGGTCAGTTGCTCGGTGAAATACAGCGCATAAAGAGCGAGGGAGACTATGTTGCCGCACGCGAAATGGTGGAGCGGTATGCCGTAAAGGTCAACGAAAGCCTGCACAAGGAGGTGCTTGAGCGTTACCGTCGCCTTGACATAGCTCCGTACAAGGGCTTCATAAACCCAGTAATGGAGCCGGTGCTTGATGCCAGTGGCGACATTGTTGACATCCACGTGAGCTATTCCGAGAGCTATACCCACCAGATGCTGCGCTACAGCAATGACTATGGCACTCTGATATAGGCGGTAACTACTTCATTTCAAGCTCTTTCTGCAGCCTTACTATCTCGTCTCTGTATTGTGCGGCCTGTATAAAGTCGAGCCGTTTGGCTGCTTCTTTCATCAGACGGGTCAGGTTGTCGATGCTTTTCTCCATCTGCGGGCGCGTCATGCGCTCCACTATCGGGTCGGCAACCATCGCCTTGGTCTCCGGTTCCACGTAGGCTATGGCTGCTTTGGTGCCCGTTCGGTTGTCGTCACCGCCCGCTTCCGTGCGCAGAATGCTCTGCTTTGTGGCCTTCTTTATCTGTGTTGGTGTGATGCCGTGCGCCTCGTTGTATTGCATTTGCTTTATTCTTCTGCGTGCAGTCTCGTCTATTGTCTGCTGCATACTGTCGGTTATCGTGTCGGCATACATTATTACTTTGCCGTTAACGTTGCGTGCTGCGCGTCCGGCAGTCTGGGTCAGGCTGCGCCGGCTGCGCAGAAAGCCCTCCTTGTCGGCATCGAGAATGGCCACAAGCGACACCTCCGGCAGGTCCAGACCCTCCCTTAGGAGGTTGACACCCACCAGTACGTCATACACACCCTGGCGCAAATCGTCCAGTATCTTAACCCTGTCGAGCGTTGAAACGTCGCTATGGATGTAGGCAGTGCTTGTCCCGTGGTTCAAGAGGTATTCGGACAGCTCCTCGGCCATGCGCTTTGTGAGCGTTGTGACGAGCACCCGCTCGTGCCGGGCGATGCGTTCGTTGATTTCAAAGGTAAGGTCGTCTATCTGGTTCTCGCTCGGGCGCACCTCAATCTCCGGGTCGAGCAGTCCCGTAGGCCTTATGATTTGCTCCACAACCACGCCCTCGGCTTCCTGCAACTCGTAGTCTGCCGGGGTGGCGGAGACGTATATCACCTGGTTTATCATGGTGTTGAACTCGTCGAACGTCAGCGGACGGTTGTCGAAAGCGGCCGGGAGACGGAAGCCGAACTCCACGAGATTTTGCTTGCGGGCACGGTCTCCACCATACATGGCGTTGATTTGCGGCACGCTGACGTGGCTTTCGTCAATCACCATGAGATAGTCTTTGGGGAAGAAGTCGAGCAGACAGTAGGGGCGTTCGCCCGGTTTGCGCCCGTCAAAGTAGCGGGAATAGTTCTCAATGCCGGAGCAATGGCCCAGCTCCTTAATCATTTCCATGTCATATTCCACCCGTTCCTTGATGCGCTGTGCCTTGATTGTGTCGCCCAATTCGGTGAAATAGTCCACCTGACGGGTCAGGTCGTCCTGTATGTCCCTTATCGCCGCGTTCGTCTGTTCCTGGGTTGTCATGAACAGGTTGGCCGGATAGAGCTTGTATTCGTCGAAGCTGGCCATGCGGTCGAGGCTGGTTGCGTCCAGTTCCTCTATGGTATCGATCTCGTCATCCCAGAAGGTAATCCTCAAAACCGCCTCGTTGTAGGCCATTGCCACGTCAACCGTGTCACCGCGGACGCGGAAGTTGCCGCGCTGGAGGTCCAGGTCGTTGCGCACATACAGTGCCTGCACGAGTCGCCGGAGCAGCGCATTGCGGTCGAGAATCTGCCCCCGGCGCAGCTCAATCACGTTCTCGTGCATGGCCACGGGGCTTCCCATACCGTAGATGCAGCTCACCGACGACACCACAACCACGTCCTTCCGTCCCGACAACAGTGCCGACACGGCTCGCAGACGCAGCCTGTCTATCTCCTCGTTGATGGCCAGGTCCTTCTCAATGTAGGTGTCTGTGGAGGGCAGATATGCCTCCGGCTGGTAGTAGTCGTAGTAGCTGACATAGTATTCCACGGCGTTGTCGGGAAAGAAGCCCCTCATCTCCTCATACAACTGTGCGGCCAGCGTCTTGTTGTGGCTGAGTATCAGGGTGGGACGGTTGGCATTGGCTATCACGTTGGCCACGGTAAAGGTCTTCCCGGAGCCTGTTACTCCGAGCAAAACCTGCGACCTGTCGCCCCGTTTCAGCCCCTCCGTGAGTTCTGCAATGGCCTCCGGCTGGTCGCCGGTGGGCTTGTATTTCGATGTAAGCATGAAGTTGCTCATGCCGCAAAATTAGTCATTTGCCCCAAAACAAGCGGCATAACCGCCCGTATTTTTGCCGGAAAAGGGGCGCAGACCGGCGGCTTTTGAGTGAAGAGTGAAGAACGAAGAGTGAAGAATGTTGCACACTGTTTCGCAAAGGCGGCGGTTTTTTGAATGAAGAATGAAGAACGAAGAGTGAAGAATGTTGCACACAGTTTCGCAGACGCACCGTTTGCGTATCGTAAACGTGGCATTTACGATGCGTAAGTGCGGCATTTACGGGTGCTAAGTGCGGCATTTGCGGGTCGCAAACGGGCGGTTTTTCAAAGCAAATCATTATCAGCAGGTTACGGAAGCCGCCCCGTTCCGCCGCTTTTCCGGGCGGTATATTCGTCTAAACAAGTGCTAAAAAGGGGCGCAAGTCTTTGCTGTTCGTTGGAAAATGCGTAT
>CAVHML010000082.1:9054-10291 GCA_963636905.1 bacterium | reverse complement strand
GCATATGTCCAAGACAAAATTGCATATATGCGCTAAAAGCCCTACCTTTGCAGACACGATTTACGACATTAAAAAAGTAGAGACACTCTTATGATCAAGACAGTAACAGCTGTAGCCTCGCCAAGTGCTTGCGTTTGGCGCGGAAAATCCATGGGGGGGGGAATTTGTTGACCTGAACAACCGGGAAAAGTCCCCGTCCCGACTGACGCAAATAGTCACAATCCTGTCAAAAAGCCTGTCCTCGTTCTTCCTTACAAGTAGGACAAGCATCTGCAAACACCTTTTTTCAGAAGCGAAAGTTTCTATCCCTGCACTGCGGACTGCATCCGTAGCGGCACCGGTATGCCCCTGTTCCTACGGTTCGGGCAACCGTCTCCGTTGCGAAGACCTGCGCATAACCCTTTCAAAACCATAGAGCTAAGGGTATGCAGGAAAGACATAAAGACCGTCACCGCTATTTCAACGAACTGGCGGCGACTTCACACGACTTCTATATCGGCTACTTGCGCAGGCATATTGCCTTGGACTGCCACACGAGAGTGCTTGAAGTGGGGTGCGGCGACGGCGGCAATCTGCTGCCATTCGCCAGACTCGGCTGCTACACCTTGGGCATTGACCAGGCCAACGGGCGGATTGAAGATGCAAGAAAGTTCTTTGAGGAGGCCAAAGCCGACGGAAACTTCGTACATGCCGACTTCTTCAAATATCCCGTACCCACGGATGAGGCGCAGAAGTTTGACGTTGTACTGCTCCACGACGTGATTGAGCACGTCCCGGACAAGGAGACCTTCATGCTCCACATCCGGCTTTTCCTGAAAAAGGGCGGGCTTTTCTTTGCCGGTTTCCCTGCCTGGCAGATGCCTTTCGGGGGACACCAGCAGATTTGCCGCAGCAGACTCTGCTCGCATCTGCCGTTTTTCCATCTTCTGCCCAATCCCGTTTATACAACTATGCTAAGGGCGTGCGGCGAAGACCGGGCTACTGTTGACGAGCTGATGTCCATCAAGCGTTGCAAAACCCCGATAGAACTGTTTGAGAAGACAGCAAGGAAATGCGGCTTCAGGGTGACTGACAGGACTCTGTGGCTGATTAACCCGCACTACCGGCAAAAGTTCGGCCTCACGCCACGCCTACTGCCAAGTCCGCTCTGCCGCATAAGGTACTTGCGAAACTTCTTCACCACATCGTGCTTCTACCTGTTAAGCCCCGACAATGGCGGCCTTTGACACCCGTAAAC
>CAVHML010000082.1:5634-8978 GCA_963636905.1 bacterium | reverse complement strand
GCACAGCTAAACGGCCGGGTTAGATTTGAAACCCCATACACTTATATAAACCAATGTACACACAGAGCCGCTCCACGCCCGCACCTTATTATATATAATGCGCGCATGGCTTGAATAAAGGGAGGCTTTCCTTGGCTCTTTGGGCTACATGTTGTAACTTTGCAAACCCAATTATTTAACAAAAAAGCAGCAATGTCATACCTATTTTCATCCGAATCAGTATCTGAAGGGCATCCCGACAAGGTGTCAGACCAAATCTCCGATGCCATACTCGACCAGTTTCTTGCCTACGACGACAAGGCCCGCTGTGCCATAGAGACGTTCTGCACCACAGGACAGGTGGTGCTTATGGGTGAAGTGAGCAGCAGTCAGTACATCGATCTGCAGACTGTGGCGCGCAATACCATAAAGCATATCGGATATACCAAGGCGGAATACCAGTTCGACGGCAACTCCTGCGGCATACTGAGTGCCATACATGAGCAGAGCGCAGACATCAACCGTGGCGTTGACAACGGCACTGAGGAGGACCAGGGAGCCGGTGACCAGGGCATGATGTTCGGGTATGCGGTGAACGAAACGGAGAACTACATGCCCGTATCGCTCGACTTGGCGCACCTCATCATGCGCACTCTTGCCGACATAAGGAAGCAGGGCAGGGAGATGACATACCTGCGGCCTGACGCAAAGAGCCAGGTGACGGTGCAATACAGCGACAGCGGCGTGCCCGAAAGGATAGACACGATAGTGGTATCCACCCAGCATGACGACTTCGCGTCGGACAGTGCCATGCAGCAAACCATACGCGAGGACGTGATAAACATACTGATACCGAAGGTGAAGGCGCAGATTCACTCGCCCAAGGTGCTCGCCCTGTTCAACGACGACATCAAGTACTACGTCAATCCCACCGGGAAATTCGTGATAGGAGGCCCCCATGGCGACACCGGACTGACGGGGCGCAAGATTATAGTGGACACTTACGGCGGAAAAGGAGCGCACGGAGGCGGAGCGTTCAGCGGCAAGGACTCGAGCAAGGTGGACCGTTCCGCTGCCTATGCGGCACGCCACATAGCCAAGAACCTCGTTGCGGCAGGAGTGGCCGACGAGTTGCTGCTGCAAGTGAGCTACGCAATAGGCATAGCCCGGCCTATGAACATATATGTAAACACCTACGGACGCAGCCGGGTGAACATGAGCGACGGCGAAATAGCCGACAGGATAGCGCAGATGTTCGACCTGCGCCCCAAAGCCATCGAGAAAGCGCTGAAACTGCGCCAGCCCATGTTCTTTGAAACGGCAGCCTACGGCCACATGGGGCGGCAGCCGGAAACGGTGAAAAAGACATTCACGAGCCACTACCACGAGACCAAGGAGATGGAAGTGGAGCTGTTCACATGGGAAAAGCTCGACCTTGTTGACAAGATAAAGGAAGGTTTCGGACTTTAAGGCGACGGCCTACAAGGTATGCTGCAAGAGGATTCCCTGGCCAACGGGCAGGAACAGCCCATAGAACTGCACGCCGAGCAGGAGGCAAAGGCGCAACACACATATCAGGTGTTGGGCAGATTGCCGAAGAACTCCACGCCCGCACAGCAGGATTCCGCCATACGGGCAACGTTCAAGCCAAAGGAAACCCGCGACATCCCGACCCCCGACACAATGCAACTGCCGGGGTACGTCACCGGGGAAAAGGCCGCCGGGACAGCCCTGCCGCAGTATTACCGCCAAAACTTCTTCTCTTCAGACACGTCACTGCACAAGGAAGTGGAGGCCGGACGCTACGGTGTTGCCGGCGACCCGGTGCCCTACACGCTCAGAAGCGACAACACGATAACGCTGCTGCTGCTTGTCTGCTTCGTCGTGAGCGTGGTTTCGTTCGCCAACCACCGCCATTTCTTCGCCCGACAGGCCAAGCGGTTCTTCCGAAGGCCGCGCCCGGACGACAGCGAAGAGACGTTCACGTCAGGCGAAGTGTCCTTCCAGCTGTTCCTTGTGGGGCAGGCAGGACTGCTGTTGTCGCTCTTCCAGTTCTTCTATACCCAACAGACCATCGGCGACACGTTCATTCTCCCGTCGCAACTCCTCCTTATAGCCATATTCTTCGGCATGTGGGCAGGCTATTTCGCCTTGCGCACACTGCTATACACCATAGTCAACACCGTTTTCTTCGGCACCGGCAAGAACAGGGAGTGGCTTCAGGCACTGCTGTTCGTCACTTCCCTCGAAGGGGTGGCACTGTTTCCTGTGGTGCTTGTGCAGGTTTATTTCGGTTTGTCGCTGGAAAGCGTCTATATCTGCGCCGTCTCCATCCTTCTACTGTCCAAAATACTCGTGTTTTACAAGTGCTTTTCCATCTTTTTCAGGCACCGTGGCGGTTTTCTACAAATAATTTTGTACTTTTGTGCCCTCGAAATAGTACCCCTTGCTGCCCTATGGGGCGCATTGATACAGGTGGGTAATTATCTGAAAATAAACTTTTAGGCACGATGATAAAGAAGATTTTGGTTTCGCAACCCAAACCGTCGAGTGAAAAATCTCCCTATTACGACCTTGCGGAAAGGTTCGGTGTCGAACTCGTTTTCCGCCCCTTCATAAAGGTAGAAGGGCTTAATTCAAGGGAATTCCGCCAGCAAAAGGTAAGCATACCCGAATATACAGCCATCGTCTTCACCTCCCGTCATGCCATAGACAACTTCTTTACGCTGGCAAAGGAGCTGCGCGTGCCCATCCCGGAAGACCTCAAGTACTTCTGTGTGACCGAGACAATATCGCTATACATACAGAAATACGTCCAATACCGCAAGCGTAAGGTGTTCTTTGGCAACACCGGAAAGATCAACGACCTGCTTCCCCTGATGATGAAACACAAGACCGAGAAGTATCTTGTGCCCATGAGCGACGTGCATAACGACGACGTTACCAAGCTGCTCGACTCGAAAAAACTCCATCACCGGGAGTGTGTCATGTACCGCACGGTAAGTAACGACTTCACAGAGGAGGAGATAAAGAACTTCGACTACGACATGCTCGTGTTCTTCAGCCCTGCCGGAGTGAACTCGTTGGCCAAAAACTTCCCCAACTTCGACCAGAAGGACATCGCAATAGCAACCTTCGGACCCGCAACGGCCAAGGCCGTGAGGGACGCGGGGCTGCGTCTCGACCTTGAAGCCCCGACCGACAAGCACCCGTCAATGACAGGAGCACTGCAACACTACCTCCTGATGCACGAGGAAGAATGACTGCCGTCCATAAACGGGGCACTTACGTACAATAAACGCCCCGTTTGCACTACCCAAACCGGGCATTTGGCAGTCAAAACCGGGGCAGTTAGCCGTAGAGAG
>CAVHML010000082.1:2771-5592 GCA_963636905.1 bacterium | reverse complement strand
CCGGGCTTCGGACAGTCAAAAGCATAAACTTCATAAGGCAGAGATGCCTGAACCGTCACAAAACACGTTCAGAAAGAGCGAAAGGATGGTCAGCAAGAAGCTGATAGACACCCTTTTCGGAGGCGGCCACAGCCGTTCGGCAGTAGCCTACCCCGTTCGTGCCGTATATATGGTGGCCGGACGCGGTGAGAAAGATGCCGCCGTACAAGTGCTGGTGAGCGTGTCCAAGCGCCATTTCAAGCGTGCCGTGAAGCGCAACAGGGTGAAACGCCAGATACGGGAGGCATACAGGCTGAACAAACACGCCCTGACAGAACTTGTGGAACAGTCTGACGGCAAGGCTTTGGCACTGGCTTTCATCTGGCAGGCCGACCGTCTCTACGACTCAAAGCGCGTGTCCGGGAGCATCAAGACGCTGCTTGAGAAGGTGGCAAAGGACTTTTCGCAATGCCCATGACCGCTATACTGCGCCGCTGCCGCACCGCCTTGGTATGGCTGTTGTGCCTCCCGATAGTGTTCTACCAGCGGTTCATATCACCGCTCACGCCGCCTTCGTGTCGCTTTACGCCCACTTGCTCCGAGTATGCACGCCAGGCTTTGGTGAAGCACGGGCCGATAAAGGGACTCATCCTCGCCGTTTGGCGCATCTTGCGATGCAATCCTTGGGGAGGAAGCGGCTACGACCCGGTGCCTTGATTGCCTCTTGAAACGAATATACTGAAGAATTAAAAACCCAAAAAGTAACCATATATCGATGAAGAAGAACTTTGTTGAAGAACTGCGCTGGCGCGGTATGCTTGCGCAGATAATGCCCGGAACGGAAGAACTCCTTAACAAGGAGACGGTGACCGCCTATCTCGGCACCGACCCGACGGCCGATTCGCTCCACATAGGCCACCTCTGCGGCATAATGATGCTGCGACATTTGCAGCGTTGCGGCCACAGACCCATCATCCTTGTGGGCGGTGCAACGGGAATGATAGGCGACCCGTCGGGCAAAAGTCAGGAGCGCAACCTGCTCGACGACAAGACTCTCTACCACAACCAGGAGTGTATCAAGGCGCAGGTGGCCAAGTTCCTCGACTTCGACACGCAGGATGGCAACGGCGCACTGATGGTCAACAACTACGACTGGATGAAAGACTTCACCTTTCTCGACTTTGTGCGTGAGGTGGGCAAGCACATTACGGTCAACTACATGATGGCTAAGGAGAGCGTACAGCAGCGTTTGAACGGCACAGCACGCGATGGTCTGTCGTTTACCGAGTTCACTTACCAGCTCTTACAGGGCTACGACTTCCTCCATCTCTACAAGACGCTGGGCTGCAAGCTGCAGCTTGGAGGCAACGACCAGTGGGGCAACATGACCACGGGCACCGAACTGATACGGCGAACGCTCGGCAGCGAAGTGGAGACCTATGCCCTGACGTGTCCGTTGATAACAAAGGCCGACGGAAAGAAGTTCGGTAAGACAGAGACAGGCAACATCTGGCTCGACCCGAAGCGCACCTCTCCGTACAAATTCTACCAGTTCTGGCTCAACGTGAGCGACGATGACGCTGAGCGATATATCAAGATATTCACCAGTCTCGACCGGGAAACCATCGAAAACCTTGTGGCTGAACACCGCCAAGACCCCGGACAGCGCGTCTTGCAGAAGCGTTTGGCCAGCGAAGTGACGGTGATGGTACACTCTCAGGAGGCTCTTGACACGGCAATGGAGGCCAGCAACATACTCTTCGGCAAGTCAACCAAGGACAGTCTGTTGCGCCTTGACGAGCAGACACTGCTCGACATATTCGAGGGAGTGCCCCACTTTGAGGTCGGAAAGGACAGGCTCGGACAGCCCGCCGTTGACCTTTTCACTCAGGACGCAGCCGTTTTCGCCAGCAAAGGCGAGATGCGCAAGCTCGTGCAGGGCGGTGGCGTGTCGCTCAACAAGGAGAAACTTGCCGCATTCGACCGTCCCGTTACTGCCGAAGACCTCATTGACGGCAAGTATCTGCTCGTGCAGCGTGGCAAGAAGAACTACTATCTTGTCATAGTGAAGTGAAAAAGGGCATGAAAGGGTGCGCCCTTTCATGAATCAATGCCCTGTTTGACCGGGAGAACCCTATATGCGATGGGGTGCCGATATGATGTTGGGAACAAAAACTGTTGACTGTCCATCATATTGGCGCCCCATTGCCGTTTGAAAAATCCGCCACAGCCGTCATGCGAACCGTCCTTTTGCCATTCTTTTTTGCTGCGGTTATGGCCGTACACGGCCAGTCCCGACCCGTTGTGTCGGTCTATTCCACACAGCAGGGACTGTCTTCCAATGTCGTGCGCGGCATAGACGAAGACCTTGACGGAGGCCTTTGGGCGAGCACCGACAACGGTCTCTGCCTCTTCCGCAACCCTTCCGCCCCGGAAAGGGGTGTCGTCGTGATGAAGCGCAGTGGCTCTGCTGACGACAAGCATCCCGTTTCCAACGACCTCAACATGATTTACGCCGACCGTCACGCCCCTGTACTGTGGATAGCCACGCGCAGTGACGGTCTCGACGCCTACCATTACCGCACCAACACGTTCACTCACTATCCCGCAGGGCAGTCTCCTTTGCCCCAAAACACGGTTACGGCCAGCCCAACCCTGCACGATGCCAGCGTGACGTGCATCGCTCCCGACGGCGACCGTGCCCTCTGGCTCACCTCGTGGATGGGTGGGTTCACGTGTATGGACAAACGGCGCGGACAGTTCTACCATTTCGACCGCAACAACCTGCCGCAACTGCCCTGCGACTCCTGCTGGTGCATACTTCCCCTGCCCGGCGGCGGTC
>CAVHML010000082.1:0-2675 GCA_963636905.1 bacterium | reverse complement strand
CGGTTTCGCGCCTTCTGGCCGTCGGTCACGTCAACCACGGGCTGACTCTCATAGACCTGAAGACCGGGCTTTGCCGCAATTACCCCGTCATACGGTGCTTCAAGGCCGGCTATGCGGCTGAAGACGGAGTGCGTTCGATGGTCAGAGACGGCAGGGGCAATCTTTGGATGGGCACCGAAAAGGGGCTGGCCGTGTTTGACATGAAGCGGCGCAAGGCCGTTGAGGTGCCGGGAATCAGCGGTCTGGTCAACCATCTGTCCCTCCGGGGCGACAGCATCAGGGCATCCACGCGCGACATGGGGCTGCTTACGCTCTCCGTTTCCGACTATTACCGCCATCCCGACTCCCCGGCTATACACCAAACAGACATGACTTCGGCCAAGTTTTCCGCCTCGTTGGCCGTCAATACCAGCCTCATTGACCGCAGCGGACAGCTGTGGCTCGGCACCCAGGAGGAGGGTTTGCTGCTCGTCAGGCGCAATTCACCGTGGTTCTTTCCGCTGGATATGCCGCCGGCAGTGCAGGACAACGTTACCGCCCTGCTGGCTCTTTCAGCCGAAGACGTATGGATAGGGACGTTCCAAAAGGGACTTTTCCGATGGAACCCGCACACGGGGGAGTGCCGGAGCGTTACTCTCGTTGATGCAAACGGCGGGCGGCGCATCTTTGTCAACGGTCTGGCTCTCTGGCAAGGCCGCGTGGCCGTGGCCACAGGGCAGGGGCTGTTCATCGTGGAGCCTGAAACAGACCGCTACCGCTGCCATTCCCACAAGGAACTGCGCCTCTCGTCCGGCTATATCCTCGCCTTGGCCACCGACCGTTGGGGACAACTGTGGTGCAGCAGCCTGAACGATGGCATCAGTGTGTACAATCGCCGGCTGCAACTCCGCTGGCGGATTGACAGAAACGCCCTGCGCACGAGGCGTGCCGTGGCACATCTGTGTCCCATAGAGGGCGACAGGATGGCCGGAACCACCGGCAGCGGTCTGCTACTCATCCGTCAGGACAACACAGGCCGCCCCATTCTGCCCATAACCCCCGACAGTATCAGCGGCTCGCCGCTGCTTTCCACCGTCCATACACTGTGCCCCGACGCCGAAAACCGGCTGCTCTGTTTCACGCCGGGCGGCATCTACCGTCTGGAAAACGCCGCACTTACGCCCCTTTACCCGTGCCTTTACAATGAGCAACAGGCCAACTTACGCACCGTAACCCGGCTCTTTGACGGAAGCATCCTGTGGTATGGCAACCGCAGCATGGGCGTAATGAGCGACAACGGCACCTCCGCCGTGCTCCCCACCGCCTCCCGGTTTCCGCTTGGCGGCACGTTGGCCGTGCTGACCCTGCTCGCGCTTGCCGCCGCCAGCCTCTTTACACTGCGCCGCCACTCGCTCCGCAAGGCCAAAGCCGCAGCTTCCACAGCCAGTCCTGCACCTTCACAATCCTCCTCTGCCTCTTTCCCCGTCGCATCCACGCTATCCGGCATTCCTACAGACACCGGCGGCAGCGACTTGTCCTCCAGTTGCGCCGCATCGTCAGCCGAAGACAATGCCCTGATCCGCCGCCTTGAGGAGACAGTGGCACGGATGGAGAGTCTGGAATCCCTCAGCCGCGACAGCCTTGCGCAGGAGATGTGCATGAGCACCTCCACATTATACAGGAGAATGAAACAGGTTCTGGGGCTTTCCCCCAACGAATGGATACGCCTCCGGCGGCTTGAGCGCGCAAGAAAGCTGCTGAAAAGCGGCCGCAACGTGTCGGAGACCGCCATACTCGTAGGCCTTGACTCCGCCTACCTCGCCCGTTGCTACAAGGAACACTTCGGTGTCTATCCGTCAGAAGAAACCTTCCATGCGGCAGAGGGCGGAAGATGACAGTTGGGGGTTAAGTCTGAGTTAGCCTGACAATGGTTTATTTGTCGAAAGGCATGCCTCCATACAACGGTTCGGCTTCGGAAGCGAAACCAAACTCCTTGGCTAACTGCAAATCTTCAATGTGTTTGATTAAATAAGCCTGCGCTTCAAGACTTTCAAGTTCCGCACGTCTGGCTCTTGAAAGTTCACAATACTCACGCTCTTGCTCAATTCCCGCAAAGCGTCTGCCACACAAATTGGCGGCAATGCCTGTCGTTCCGCTGCCACAGAACGGGTCAAACACCCAGTCACCCTTGTCTGTGGATGCAAGAACAAGGCGCGTCAAGAGCCGGAGAGGCTTCTGTGTGGGATGCTTGCCGCACGACTTTTCCCAACGCCCTACGGCTGGCAGCCGCCATACATCCGTCATCTGTTTGCCGCCGTTGATGGCTTTCATCAGCCCATAGTTGAACTTGTGGGTCACCTTCGGGCTTTTCCTTGCCCATATGACAAACTCTGTGGAGTATGTGAAGTATCTGCATGAGATATTGGCTGGCGGATTGGCCTTCTGCCACGTTATGACATTCAGTATTTTATAGCCCAATTCCGTCAGGCAGTTGGCCACCGAGAATATGTTGTGGTACGTTCCGCTTATCCAAATCGTACCGTTTTCCTTAAGTTTCGCACGGCAAAGACGCAGCCACTCGAAGTTCCATTCCGCCATCTCCTCCTGTGACTTGGGCTTATCCCAATCTCCCTTATCCACACACACCACCTTGCCGCTCTGCATGGATATGCCTCCACCCGAAAGGAAGTAGGGTG
>CAVHML010000081.1:0-10348 GCA_963636905.1 bacterium | reverse complement strand
AACCTTGACGACAACTGCAAGGGCGACCCGTGGAACGTGTCGCAAGGCTCTACCATCTTCGGCCTTACCTCCACCACAGGCACTTCGGTCATCAGCCACATCGGTTTCGCCAATTCGGTTGAGGAACTGACCGACATTGCCAACGTAAACACCGCAAGCAAGATTTCCAATACCACTGTTTACACCCTTGAAGGCAAGTCTGTCGGCATCGCAAACGCCAACGGCAACTTGAAACACGGCGTATACATCATTGACAACACCAAGGTTGTCAGATAACAATCCATATTACACATACTAGACAACGCCCACTCCGCAAACTGTCGGAGTGGGCGTTGACATTATAATATAGTAGCTTTCCGCTTACTATACCTTAGCTTCGCTCGGCTTAGACGATGCCTTGAGCCATCATGGCCTTGGCAACCTTCATGAAGCCGGCCACGTTGGCACCCTTCACATAGTTGATGTAGCCGTCGGGAGTGGTGCCATACTTCACGCAGTTGGTGTGGATATCTTCCATAATGAGCTTCAATCGGTTGTCCACCTCCTCGGCTGTCCAGCTGAGACGCTCCGAGTTCTGACTCATTTCCAGACCAGACACGGCCACTCCGCCAGCGTTTGACGCCTTGCCGGGGGCGTAGAGCAGCTTCGCATCCTGGAAGGTTTTGATTGCTTCAGGCAGCGATGGCATATTGGCACCCTCGGCCACAGCGATGACACCGTTGGCTACAAGAGTCTTAGCCTCGTCACCGTCGATCTCGTTCTGCGTAGCGCAAGGCAGCGCAATGTCGGCCTTTTCGCCCCAAGGACGCTGACCTGCATGATAAACAGCGTTGGGATACTCATCGGCATACTCCTTGATACGTCCGCGCTCCACGTTCTTCAGCTCCATCACATAGTCGAGTTTTGTGCGGTCAATACCGTCCGGGTCATAGATATAACCGTCGGAATCGGAGAGTGTGAGCACCTTTGCGCCCAGCTCGATGCACTTCTCTGTGGCATACTGTGCCACGTTGCCCGAACCTGAGATGAGCACTTTCTTGCCTTTAAGCTCTATGCCGCGTGTGGCAAGCATTGAGGTGAGGAAGTAAACCGTGCCGTAGCCGGTAGCTTCGGGACGGATGAGCGAACCGCCAAACTCGCGTCCCTTGCCCGTAAGCACGCCACTCCACTCGTGAGTGAGCTTCTTGTACTGTCCGAACATGTAGCCTACCTCGCGGCCACCCACGCCTATGTCACCCGCAGGCACGTCAACGTCAGGTCCAATGTGGCGATACAGCTCGCTCATGAAGGCCTGGCAGAAGCGCATCACCTCGGCATCGCTCTTGCCGCGCGGCGAGAAGTCAGAGCCACCCTTTGCTCCTCCCATGGGCAGAGTGGTCAGTGAGTTCTTGAATGTCTGCTCGAAAGCGAGGAATTTGAGTATTCCGAGGTTCACAGACGAGTGGAAACGTATGCCTCCCTTGTACGGGCCAATCACGTCGTTGTGCTGTATGCGATAGCCCATGTTGGTGTGTACGTTGCCTTTGTCGTCCACCCACGTCACGCGGAACTCGATTACGCGGTCGGGAATGCACAGGCGCTCCACGAGATTGGCCTTTTCAAACTCAGGATGCTTGTTGTATTCCTCCTCTATAGTGGGGAGTACTTGGCTCACAGCCTGGATATACTCAGGCTCATTGGGGAACCTAACTTTCAGTTCCTCCACAACTTTCGCTGCATTCATCTTTCTTTCTTCTTTTGGTTGTTGTATAAATGATGTGTAAACTGGCTGTTTTGCAAGCGCAGACGGACTTCCTCCGGCCGTTGCCGGTGCCTTCATTGCCGCCATGCGCAATAACCGCGTTTCCCAACGCCATGTTTCCGGCGGCTCTCCGCCGTGGTCAAAAGTGCCATAAAGGCACGTTTCCATCTATTTCTTGTGCAAAGATAATTCATTTTTCGTTCAAATTCAAACAAAAAGAACGCTTTTTGCATCAAAAAGTAGCATTTGGACGAAAATTAAAGAGAAAACATACGGACGGGAAACGGGGCGGTTTCTTTGACCCTACCCCACACTTGCGTATCGTAAACACGGCATTTACGAGTCGTAAGTGCGGCATTTACGGGTGCTAAACGTGGCATTTACGACCCGCAACCGGGCGGTATTTGCAAACAACTGGTTGTCAGAGACTTGCAAAACACGCTGAAAGAAACCGGAAACTGCCGTGTCTGCCGTAAAAAAGTGTCGGTTTCCGGGCAAGAAAAAGGTTCTTCCGTTAAATACGTAGACAAGGTCTGCATATATAAGGGACAGTACTTGGCATAGCCTCGAAGAGGCTGCATCTCAGTAACCCCACGTGAAGCGTAGCGAAACGTGGGGCAATAACCTCTGTGTCATACGTCGGCTTCGAAGATGCCGCACAGACGGAGATGTATGTGACGGCGTGAGTGCCTTTTCCCCTTTTGTGCGGCATCTTCGAAGCCGATATTTCCTCCATCCACACACAACCCCACGTTCCGCTACGCTTCACGTGGGGTTACTGAGATGCGGCCTCTTCGAGGCCTGGATGGTAATGGTATTCATCCACGCATTTAACGGAAGACCCAAGAAAAAGGGCGGAAAGCCATGCTCTCCGCCCCGTTATCCTCAAAGAATCTTCCTGTGCTTAAATAAAACTAATCCGTCTGGGAATATAGACGACAGGCTCTCTTGCCCGTCACAAACGCTCTTATAGAAGTTTATTTGCGTTCCGGGCGCTGTCTTCCGGCTGCACGCTTCTCCATGTCAGCCGAATAGCTCTTGAACTGCGCCTCGGTAAGTATCGTTTTCAGCTCGTTGTTGTAAGCCTTCATGCGCTCCTCCATCTGCTTGCGCCCCTCTTCCATCTTGGCTTTCTGCTCTTCGGTCATCTCAGGCCGCTTGTCGCCCTGCGGCTTACGCCCTTCTCCACCACGCGGACCGCCCGGTCTCATGCGCGGAGCCATGTCTTTGGCATACTTGGTGTTAAGCTCCAGCAGCTTTTTGGCCTGCTCTTCGTTCAGCTTATACTTCGACACAGCGTCGTCAGTGCGGCGTTTCACCATCTCTGTCTGGTCGAACTTGCGGTCTCCGCGCCCCTTGCGCTGCTGGTTTTCGTCCTGTGCCATTGCCACAGAACCCATCATTATTGCGGCCGACACGGCCAGTATCATCCTTTTCATGCTCTTGTCTCCTTGTCTTTTTAACGGGTTAAACTACTAAATGTATTGTTTCGCTGTAAGTTGCAACTGCTTTTATGACGGCTGACAGCGGCAATGGTTTAACGCACTGCCCGAAAAAACGCCCGGAAGAACGTCATTTTCTTGCAGGAACGCCCTTTTTGCTGTCAAAATTCAAGTCCCCGCATTTTGCCGTTTGGCCACAAAGGCGTAATTTTGCGCACGGAAAAAGTCCGCAACCGAACCGTCCGTCCCCTATATATAATAAGGTATAGGGCACAAGGCGGAACTTATCGCACAAGAAACATAACATTCAAAACGAAAGGAAACAAACATGAAGACAATGAAAGCTGCGGTAATGTGCATGATGCTCACGCTTGGCATCAGCGCAAACGCCCAAAGCCTGAGCGACATTCTCGGTGCTGTGGCAAGCAGTGCAACAGGTACGACGACCAACGACCTCGTTTCAGGCATCACATCGGTGTTCTCTTCGTCGAAACAGGCCGACAAGAACAGCATATTGGGCACATGGGAGTACTCCGAACCCGCCATCGTGTTCCAGTCAGACAACATTCTGACCAAGGCTGGCGCATCGATAGCGGCAAAAAAGCTCGAGTCACAGCTGCAAACCCAGCTCAACAAGTACGGTATCAAGCCCGGTGCGCTGACGATAACGTTCAACTCTGACGGCACATTCAGCCAGACGCTCGGCACAAAGACCATGAGCGGTCAGTGGAAAGTGAAAAGTTCCAAGCTCTACATCACCTATCTCGGAGTGAGAACCATCGAGATTACCACCCAAACAAGCGGCAACAAGCTCCAGTTTGTGGCCAATGCGAACAAGCTGCTCGCCCTGATGAAAACCATGGGAAGCGCATCAAGCAACACAAACATCAAGACTATCACCTCGCTAATGAAGAGTGTAAACGGCATGCAAGCTGGCATTACTCTTGTTAAAAAACAATAATAAGCAGGTAACTGCCCGCTCTGAACCGTAAAAAAGCATTACCTTTGCACCCGCTGTCACGAGTTGGCGGCACAATTCAAACCTAATTATACATAAAAAACATTCAAGACAAATGGCAACAAAGATCAGATTGCAGCGTGGCGGACACAAGAACTATGCGTTCTACCGTATCGTTATCGCTGATTCAAGAGCACCACGTGATGGTAGATTTACTGAGAAGATTGGTACATACAACCCGAATACCAATCCTGCCACGGTAGATTTGAATTTTGAACGCGCACTCTATTGGGTGGGAACTGGCGCACAGCCCACTGACACAGTACGCAACATACTCAGCAAAGAGGGTGTATATCTGATGAAGCACCTGCTCGGCGGAGTGAAGAAAGGCGCATTCGACGAGGCTGAAGCACAGAAGCGCTTCGACGCATGGAAGGCTGACAAGGAGAAAGGATTGGAGACAATCCGAACAAACGAGGCCAAGGCCAAGAAGGAAGCCTACAACAAGGAGATTGAAGCCGAGAAGAAAATCAACGAAACCATAGCCAAGAAAGTGGCCGACAAGAAGGCTGCCATCGCTGCAGCCAAGGCTGAAGCCGAAGCACAGCAGGCCGCAGAGGCCGCAGCTGCCGCTGCAGAGGCAGAAAGCGAAGCCGCTACCGCCGAAAATGAGGCTGCCCCCGCTGTTGAAGCAGAGGCTCCCGTTGAAGCAGAAGCAGCTCCCGCAGCCGAGACAGAGGCTCCCGCAGAGGCATAAGTACAATCTTGGCTTCGCACAACAAAGGCCATACAACTTGTGTGCGAGGTTAATACGTTCCGAAAACGGAAGAGGCCGAGACTTGCGTCTTGGCCTCTTTTGTTGACATACGCCCTTACAACGGATAAGGAGTGCCCGAATATTCTGACAATTATTGTCATTTTCATGCAATATTCCGCCCCTTTCCTTGTTATATAGGTATAAGGTGGGTTCTATAAATTACCACCGTAATAAACAACAAGACAATATGGGTTACTTATAGAACCCACCTCAAAAGGATGAATCCGGAGATACTCTACATATTAGGCTCGTTTCTTGTAAGTTTGGGTTGCGGCTTTGCGCTGATACCACCCATTGTTTCCTTCTGCAAGAAACGCAATCTGTATGATTTACCTAACGTGCGCAAAGTTCACAAGTGCGGTATTCCGAGACTTGGCGGCATCTGTTTCATGCCGAGTATGCTGTTGGCATTTCTGATAGCCATGTCGGTTTTCAACAACGTCTCCGGCGACAGTCAGATAACATTCAGCCTCTGGTCATTGATATTCTTCATAAGTATCGCGCTAATCTATTGCGTCGGGGTGCTTGACGACCTCATCGGCCTCAGCCCGAAGACCAAGTTTGCGGCACAGGTGGTGGCCGCATCGCTGCTGCCGTGGTCTATGCTCTACATAAACGACCTCTACGGCTTTCTCGGCATACACGCCATTCCCTACTGGGCGGGCTTTCCGCTAACGGTTTTTGCCATCGTTTTCATTGACAACGCCATCAATCTGATTGACGGCATCGACGGACTTTCGTCAGGACTCGCCGTTCTGGCCTTGGGAGGCTTTCTTGTGTGTTTCTACAACGAGGGGTTATGGCTCTATTGCATCCTCATTGCCGGTCTGATGGGGGTGTTGCTGGCTTTCATGTACTACAATCTGTTTGCGAAAGCCGACAAGAACAAGATTTTTATGGGCGATTCGGGCAGCCTGTCTGTGGGTTTCATACTCAGTTTCCTGTTCATCAAGCTCTCCATGGACACTCCTAACGCCATTTCTACCGGCCACAGCCGTCTGCTGTTGGCCTATACGTTTCTGATAGTGCCGTGTTTCGATGTCGTAAGGGTAACTCTGGTGCGCCTTATCCACCGCAGACCTGTGTTTGAGGCCGACAAAAACCATATACACCACAAGCTCATGCGCATGGGAATGGGCCAGCACCAGGCTCTCGTTGCCATACTTTCCATGGCTGTCCTCTTCATTGTTCTCAACTGTCTGCTCCAGTGCCGCCTCAGTATCAACGTGATTGTACTGACAGATGTGGCAATATGGATAGCGGTGCAGCAAGTTATAAACCATTACATACGCAAAAAGAGCAAGGAGGTGTTCTGTCGTGCGGAATAAGACTATGCTTCACATGAAGAGGGCGATAGACTTGTTTGGCGCAGCCTTTGGGTTGGTGCTGCTGTCGCCCGTCTTTTTGGTCATATACATCGGGCTGAAACTTTCCACAAGCGGCTCCGCCATATTCAGTCAGGAGCGCATAGGACTGGGAGGCAAGCCTTTCAAGATATACAAGTTCCGCACTATGGTGGTCAATACCGAGGAGAACGGCATACCGCAACTGGCAGAAGTCAACGATGAACGGCTCACACGCTTCGGAAAACTCCTGCGCGAGCACCATCTCGACGAGCTGCCCCAACTCTGGAACGTGCTGTGCGGCGACATGGCGTTTGTGGGTTACAGGCCGGAACGCAAGTACTTCATCGACAAAATCATGGAACTTCGCCCCGACTACGCCGAGCTTTACGCCATGCGTCCGGGCATAACGTCGATGGCTACCATATACAATGGCTACACAAACACGATGGACAAGATGATACGGCGCCTCGATATGGACTTGGAATACCTGCACAACCAGTCACTGTGGCTCGACTGTAAGATTGTGACCAAGACGTTTGTCAGCATCGCCTTCGGCAGAAAGTTCTGATGCACCGGCCATATAATACCAAAAAACCGGCCATTTACGCCCCAAAAGTCGGACATCTATAATCATAAAGCGTGCATTTACGACTGAAAAGTCGGGCATTTACAACCCAAAAGGCATACATTTGGGACTGCGGAAGCATACACGCGCGTACATTGAATATATACAAGCCTTAACAGCAGGCTTGTCTTTGTGCGATAAAATCGTTACCAAGACGTTGGGGAAATCACCGCTTCCCGTTTTTTAACCGCCTCGAAACAAGCGGAGTATCGAATAATTTATGTAACTTTGCCACCTAAATGAAAGCCCAGGAACTGCAAGCTATAAAACAAAGATACAACATCGTAGGCAACTGCGATGCGCTGAATCATGTGCTTGACGTGGCACTTCAGGTGGCTCCGACCGACCTTAGCGTGCTGATAGCCGGCGAGAGCGGCGTGGGAAAGGAGATTATCCCGCGTGTAATACACGACAATTCGCCACGCAAACGCGAAAGATATTTCGCGATAAACTGCGGTTCCATACCCGAAGGCACTATCGACAGCGAGCTGTTCGGCCACGTGAAAGGGTCGTTCACCGGCGCTGTCAATGACAGTCCCGGCTATTTCGGCGTGGCAAACAAGGGTACTCTGTTTCTCGACGAGGTGGGTGAGCTGCCCGTAGCCACACAGGCACGGTTGCTGAGAGTGCTTGAGACAGGCGAATACATACCCGTTGGCGCAACGGAAGTGCGCAAGACCGACGTGCGCATCGTGGCCGCCACAAACGTAAACATAAAACAGGCCATCAGCGAAGGGCGGTTCAGGGAGGATCTCTATTACCGTCTCAACTCAATACCCATACAGATGCCTCCGCTGCGCGACCGTGGAGAGGACATAGCCCTGTTGTTCAGACTCTTCGCCATGCAGATGGCCGAGAAATACCGTATGGAAAAGGTCACTCTGACCGACGGTGCAAAACAGTTACTCATGCGCTACAAGTGGCCGGGCAACGTCAGGCAGCTCAAAAACATAACAGAACAGGTGTCGATATTAAGCCCACAGCGGCTTATTGACGAGGAAACGCTGTCGCGGTTCATTCCTCTGGACGAGGAAAGCACGCAACTCGCCACCATAACGAAGCACTCTGACCACAGCTTCGAGAGCGAAAGGGAGATCTTATACAAGATATTGTTCGAGCTGCGCGGCAACGTGGGTGAGCTTAGGCGCGAGATGCTTGCCATGAAGAAGCAGATGGAGCAGACGGGAAGTGCCCGTTCCGTCGGCGATGCCAACGAATCGAACCTGCCGGCGGCATCTTCCTCTGCGGCATCCCGCCCACATATATATATACAACAGGCCAAGCCTGAAGCCGAAGAGGCCGAAGCCGAGGAGTATATTGAGCCGCAGAAAGAGCAGGAAAACCTTAATCTGACCGTGCTCGGGCGGCAAATGATAGAGAAAGCCCTTGACCGCAACGGCGGCAACCGCAAGAAAGCGGCCAAAGAGCTGGGCATATCCGACCGGACGCTGTACAGGAAGATAAAGCAGTTCGGGCTGGACAACAGGGAATAGGCATCGGTGACATTCAAAGGACAACATGGACAACGGATACAAGACCAACACGAACACAGACAAGACAACAGCCACGATAAAACTGAAAGCCGTGGCCGTATGTCTGGCCGCCATGTTGCTCGCAGCGTGCTCGGTTTCATACAAGTTCAACGGGGCGAGCATCGACTACTCCAAGACCAAGACCATACAGATAGCCGACTTCCCCATCCGCTCAAGCTACGTCTGGGGACCTATGGCGAGCATTTTCAACAACAATCTCAAGGACCAATATGCCAACAACACCCGTCTGATACAGGTAAAACGCAACGGTGACATGAAGATTGAGGGCGAGATAACACAATACAACCAACGCAACAAGGCCGTGACAAGCGAAGGCAGCTCTGCACAGACGGAGCTTTCAATGACCGTGAACGTGCGCTTCACCAACAACGCCAACCACAAGGAGGACTTCGAAAGGCAGTTCTCGGCCACAGCAACCTACGAGAACACCCAGACACTAAGCTCCGTGCAGGAAGAACTCGTGACGCAGATGGTGAAAAACATAACCGACCAAATATTCAACGCTACGGTGGCCAACTGGTAACAGCCCTATGGACATAACAGAGTTGATAAACCACTCCGAGCGACTCGACAGAGAAACACTCTATGAACTGCGCTCCACGCTGGCCGTCTTCCCATATTTCCAGACGGCAAGGTTGCTCCTGCTCCAAAATCTCTACCTTTTGCATGACCCGACATTCGACGAAGAATTGCGCCGGGCCGCCGTTTACATAACCGACCGCAGCGTCATATTCCAGATGATAGAGGCCGCGCACTACCGCACTGCGCACATTACGAAGGAGCGCAACGACGCTTCGGCAAGCGTTACGGCGGCATCCGACAGGTGCGAAGAGAGCAGAACCATCTCGCTGATAGACAATTTCCTCGACACAATACCTAAAGACGAAGAGACGGAAAAGCCCGGCAAGGAGGAAAAGAAACGCCGCCCCACCCCAGCCGATGCCGCCGTGGATTATGTAGCCTACCTCATGGAAACCGAAAACGAGGCGGATGAACAGCCCGCTGACGGCACTCCCCAGATGAAAGGGCAGGATCTGATAGACGATTTCATCAACAGCGGGCAGGGCAAGATAGTGCTTAACGAGACTCCGCAGTTTGTCCCGCAGATAGAAGACGGTGCTGCCAGCAATGCTGACAACGGCAATGACGGCGAGGAAAGCTACTTTACGGAAACATTGGCACGTATATATATAAAACAGGAACGATATTCCAAGGCTTTGGAAATAATTCGGCGATTAAGTTTGAATTATCCAAAAAAAAACGCTTACTTTGCAGACCAAATACGTTTCTTGGAGAAACTTATAATAAATAACAATAAAAAAACAGATTAAACAAATGGGACTTTACACATTATTTGTAATCTTCATTCTAATTGCAGCGGTGCTTATGATTGGCATCGTGCTCATCCAAGAGTCAAAAGGCGGCGGCCTTTCTTCAAGTTTTGCCTCATACAACCAAATCGGAGGCGTGCGTAAGACGACCGACTTCATCGAGAAAACAACATGGGGACTGGCCATTGCAATGGTTGTGATAAGCATTGCCTGTGCGTATGTAGCTCCTCAGGCTTCAACAGAGACATCGGTAATGGAAGGCGTGGAGAACCCTACGGCCAATCCTAACAACCTTCCGGGCTTTGGAGCAAGCCAGACAAAACCTGCCGCCAGCACTCCCGATGCTGCAAAAGGCAGCGAACAGGCAGCTCCTGCAGACAAACAATAAAGGTAGAAGTGCAACGCTTTTGGGTAGAAGCGCAACGTTTCTGAGTAGAAGTGCAACGTTTCTGGTATGCAAATGCCTTAGTTACAGCTCGTAACTGTGGCATTTACGGTATCGAAACGTTGCACTTCTTGTCATATAAGCCCGTTT
>CAVHML010000080.1:0-10434 GCA_963636905.1 bacterium | reverse complement strand
TACAAAGAAAACTGGAAGGACGAATATCTCAAATGGATATGCGGCTTTGCCAATGCACATGGCGGAAGGATCGTCATTGGAGTCAATGATGATAGAGAAGTCGTGGGCATCAAGCACTGCCAGCAACTCATGGAAGATATCCCCAACAAGATTGTCATGACTTTAGGTATAGTGGCAGATGTTAACCTACGCCACCATGACGGTCTCGACTATATCGAGATTTACGTAGAGCCAAGCAATATTCCTATAGCCTACAAGGGCGTATACCACTATCGCTCAGGTTCCACCAAACAGGAACTCAAAGGCATAGCACTGCAGCACTTCATACTCAAGAAGATGGGACGTTCGTGGGACGATATCATCAATGAACGTGCAACCATTGATGACATCGACCCAAAAGCCATCAAATACTTCTTGCGCAAGGCTGTAGATGCCGAGCGCATGCCTGTGGAGTCACTCAACGACACTCCAGAGGAAGTATTGGACAACCTTCATCTCATAGAAGACGGCAAGCTGAAGAATGCCGCCATTCTGCTTTTCGGCAAAGAGCCAGCACGGTTCTTTACTTGCGCAGACTTTCGTTTAGGGCGTTTTATCAAAGACGACACCGACTTGATATTCCAGGACATCGTGGAAGGTAACATCATCCAAATGGCAGACCGTGTGATGGAGACTTTGAAATCGAAGTACCTCGTCTCCCCTATCCACTACGAAGGGATGCAGCGCATCGAGCCTTTGGAGATTCCAGAAAAATCCTTACGTGAGGCCATATATAACGCCATCATCCATAAAGACTATACAGGCGTGCAGATACAGATGAAAGTCTTCAACGACTACATTTGGCTTTGGAACGACGGTAACCTCCCGGAGAATTATACCATAGAGACATTGCTCGGCAAACACACCTCCAAGCCACGCAACCTCAACATTGCCAATGTCTTCTATAAAGCTGGTTTTATCGAGTCGTGGGGACGCGGCATTGACATCATCCAAACGGGTTTCAAGGATGCCGGTTTGCCAGAGCCTACTTTGGAAGCAACTATGGGCGGCATGCTCGTGGTAATGCCGAGAGGATGCCAAAAGAAAAATGAGACTGTAAAAACGAGCAACAAGGAACAAGTATCCGACCAAGTATCCGACCAAGTACCGACCAAGTACCGACCAAGTACCGACCAAGTACCGACCAAGTTTCATGAAACTTCACAAATATACAGCATAATAAAAGCCATTGGAAGTAACATACTCTCTGTTAAAGACATAATGGAAGGAATGAAACTTAAACAAAGAAGAAATTTCATGGCACTATACTTGATGCCCGCAGTAAATCAAGGATATGTGCGCCCTCTCTATCCAGACTCCCCTCGCCATCCAAAGCAGAAATACTTGCTCACGGAGAAAGGATTGGAGATGCTGAAAGCAATAAAGTAAAAAGCAATATTCCCTAACAAACGTGATACAATACTACAAGATAATAAACGGAACGGCCACTGGCGTATGGAGGAAATGACCTGCGCCTTGGCCAAATACACATATATATTATGGACAATACAAAGAAGAAGATTATAAACGTGAGCGTAGTGGATGTCATCAATATACTCAAGGCCGACCGCAAACGAGTCATTTTATATGTCGGGATTGCGGCAGTAATCGGTCTTGTGGTTGCATTCACCACTCCAAAGACATACAAGAGCACTGTGATGCTGGCTCCAGAAGAATCGGGAGCGGGCTTTTCGGGCAGCATATCATCGCTTGCATCGATGGTAGGCATGAACATGAAGATAGGGCAGACGGGCGATGCGCTGTATCCGGAGATATATCCTGACCTTGTTTCTTCTACAGATTTTCTTGTTGGACTGTTCCCCGTACAGGTAACAACGAAGAAGGGCGATGTCAAGTGCGACTATTATACATACCTGACGAAACATTGCAAGCCTGCACTGATTGACTATCCCAAGATAGGTGTGGGACTGCTGATGAAGTCCCTTATGCCAAAGGACGACAAGCGCAGCAGTGGTGCAAATGGACCGGATCCATTCTGGCTCACACGCGACGAGTCAGAAGTGGCAAAAGGAATTGACGGTAACATCAAATGTTCGGTTGACAAGAAGACAAGTGTGATAACCATAACCGTAACCGACCAAGACCCATTGGTGGCGGCCTTGATGGCTGACTCGGTGAAGAACCATTTGCAGGTGGCCATTACCGACTACAAGACAAAGAAGGCGCGCGTTGACTTGGACTATATGCAGAAACTGTTTGGCGAGGCACGCGCCCAATACGACAAGGCACGGCAAGTGTATGCAGCCTATGCCGACGCTAACCAGGAAGTAGCCCTGCAATCGTACAAGCTGAAAGAGGAGGATTTGGAGAACGATATGCAGTTGAAGTACAACATATACCAGCAGGTCGTGGAGCAACTGCAACTTGCAAAGGCAAAAGTGCAGGAACGTACCCCGGCGTTCACCGTGGTTCAGGGAGCCAGTGTGCCGTTGCGCCACAGCAGTAGGTCGAAACTGGCCACGATGGTCATGTGGATGTTCTTTGGATTTGCACTGCGTATGGGCATTTTGGCATGGCGTAACCGAGGGAAGTTCGTCTCTTTGTAAATTCAGACATTAATCAAACAGTTGTAGAAACGTGGACTTGTTGAAGAGACACCCTTATGTCACAGCACTTGTTGCGGCCACTATCCTGTCGGTGGTGGTGTGGTGTCTTGTGCCAAAGGAATACGCTGCACATACTAAGGTTATTGATGAATACAAGGAGGTTGACCTTACCATTGGCCTAAACAGTCTTACGGCCAAGATGCGTGATTTGAATGAAAGCGCAAACAAGGGTATAAACGACATAGAGGTGTACTGCAAGTTGTTGGAGACAGATGACTTCGCACGCAAACTGGCCGGGAAACGTTTGTCAGGGAAAAACATAACCTATGGTGAATACCTTGCTGCCGACGACACCGTTGGCGAGATAAAGAGCCACATAGAATACAACTTGTCAACAAAGCAACAGGCCATAACCATACAGCTCACTGACAAGGACGCCCTTGTGGCCGCCCAGATGCTCGACACCACGGTGGTGATGCTGCAGGAATATGTTACACAGTCGCGCCGAAGCATGGCTGAGGCACTCCTAAAGAATGCGAAAAGAGCGCAAATGACGGCCGCTGCCGACTATCGTAAGGCACAAAAAGCGTATGCAGACTATATGGATACGCACATGGACGAGCAGACGGCAGAGGGTCAGCGGCATGCTGAGGCACTGAAGAACGAGGTTTCAAACACATTCAAAGCCTATCAGAATGTAGCGTTACAATATGCCCGCCAGAAGGCACTGACGGAAAGAACATATATGTCATTTGCTGTGGTTAAGACAAACACCGTACCCCAAAAGACCAACTCTCATTACCTCGGTTATTTTCTTGTCTTTCTTATACCGGCACTCGCTCTGACAAAGGGTATCAAACTGTACCACGATAGGAAGAAAGACGGATTTCAAATACAGTTTGGCAATATATTCTCTCCCTGGGGTATTACCGTTTCTATATGGTGTCTCATGTTTATCGGTCTGGCTTGGTCTTCCGAAACATTATACCCGGTTTCCCGACAATTCTGGGTGGCTATCACTATTTGGATTACTGTGCTTGTGGTTTCTTCACTGTTTACATTTAACCTATTGCCTGCCCGAAATAGCCCGGCGGACAATTCGGGTATAAGCCTTTGTATGCCATTGTTCAACATGTTCTTTTATATCTCTTTGTTGCTTACTCCATTGTATGTGTATGAAATATACAAGATTGTGAGTATGTTCGACATGACGGATATGATGAAGAACGTTCGTTTGCTGGCAATAAAGGGAGATGACGGATATGGCATACTTAACTACACATCGGTGATCAATCAGGCGCTTTTGTTCATCGCAGTATGGCGTTATCCCAAACTTCCGTTGTGGAAGCTCTGCGCAGTGATAGTTTGCGGTATTTTATGCGCGCTCGCAAAGATGGAGAAAATAACTGTCTTCATGGTGCTTGTCACTATTATATATGTATTGTACGAAAGGCGTTATATAAAAATACGGACGATAGCTTTCTTGGGCATAGGCATTGTCCTGCTATTCTTCGGCATAAACCTGTTAAGAGACACGGAGGACGGAGAAGTACAGGACACGTCGATTGTAGATTTCTTATGCATGTATATAACGTCTGCGCCCGTTGCTTTCGGGTATCTCCGGCAAAACATAAGTGACACGCTATGCCCTGACTCACTATGGGTAATATATAACATATTTGAAAAGATATTCCTTGGAGCCGCATCACCGCACGAAAAGTTTGAAACCTTCGTGTTTGTGCCTATTGCAACAAATGTATATACTGTATTACGGCCATTCTATCAGGATGCAGGATATATAGGCGTTGCTTACTTCGCCCTCGTTTACGGAATCCTTTCCGGCTATATCTATCGGCTCGCAAGAAATGGTAGCAGTGTTGGGATATGTTTGTATGGTTACATAGTATTCATTCTTTCTTTGCAATTCTTTGATGAGATGCTGTTTGCCGCACTCTCACAAAACATACAGAGAGCATTGCTTATAATATTGATATGCCAGAATAAAATCAAGTTTACCATACGTAAAAGACCATATCCACAGTCATGTCCTATAACCCACCAAGCTGAAGCACTTGCGCATGGAGAAAAGACATGCCGGACATAATGAAGAAAGAATTATATGGAAAGAAAACGATTGGCGATATTGCTTGCCACATACAACGGAGAGGGGTTCTTGCAAGAGCAGTTGGACTCAATATACAGGCAGACCTGCTGCGACTGGACGCTCTACATACACGACGATGGCTCAACCGATGGCACACCGCGCATAATTGCCGACAACGCCGCGCGACACGACAATGTCGTAGTGCTCGACTACAAGGGCGGCACAGGGCCGAAGGACAACTTTCTGGGAATGTTGCAGCGTGTGGATGCCGACTACTATATGTTTTGCGACCAGGACGACGTGTGGTATGACAACAAAATAGAGGTTTCAGTGCAGCGGATGCAAGCCTTGGAGACGGAGTGTGCTGACAGGGCGATAGTGGTGCATACCGACCTTACCGTGGTTGACGGAAATCTAAAACCTCTACACAAGTCGTTTTGGGCTTTTGAGGGCATACGCCCAGAATACTTCACGACTTTCGACAGGCTTGCGGCCAGCAATGTTGCCACGGGTTGCACGATGCTCTTCAACCGAAAGGCAAAAGAGGCCACAATCAATCCCGCCCCTTTGGCTCTTATGCACGATGCTTGGGTGGTGGCATGCACCATGAAGAGCGGTGGCGTGGTTGACGGCATAGCCCGCCCGTTGGTATATTACCGCCAGCATGGCGACAACTGCCTCGGAGCAGCTCCTAAGAAACGCTTGACGCTTGCCACCATAGTGGGGGGGATGAAAATGCTTGCAGCAAACAGGAAACACTATAGGATGTTAAGTTCGCTCGGCTATGGCACAATATTCACTTATCTGAAAAACAAGATAGATTACAGACTATACACAAGAAGCCAATAACTCCGTGGATGGAAGAGCCGACGCTTATAATCTTGACTTGAAGAAACTGAACTTACTTGCCAAAGGATGGCGAAGCAGGTTGCGGAATGGAAGAACGACAGGAAATCTCAACAACAAAAACAAGAATGGAGAATACATTACCCTTCAAATACAAGATGCTCGGCATCGTCACGCTATACAATCCAAACGTGAACGAGGCAGCGGAGAATATCATGCGATACGCCCCATGGCTTGACACTCTCGTCATTTGGGACAACTCGCCGTTGGAACGTAACGTCAAGCAGCAGATGCTGCCATTGCTCGGCAATATCGTTCCGAATGTTATCTGGCACGGGACAGGAGAGAACCTGTGCATAGCCCCTGCCATCAACTTCGCATGGCATCATGCGCAGGAACACGGTTTCGACTTTTTGCTCGTAATGGATCAGGACAGCCAATGGAATGATTTTGCTACGTACCGTCTAAAGGTAGAAGAACTTTGGACAAGCAATAAGCGTCTTGTGTTCTGTCCTTACGTTACAATGCCCAAAACCGCGCAAGCCGCAGAGGATATTACATACCCACGCACATTTGTTAATTCGGGAACAGTGTTGCCAACAACTATACTCACAGCTGTCGGAGGGGCTGATGAAGCACTTCCTTTGGACGCCGTTGACCATGAATTGTCAATACGCATACAAAAAGCCGGCTATCGGATTGCCTGCCTCAACAGGTTTGTTCTGCTGCATCATCTTGGTTCTCCATTCCGTTCAAAGTGGTTGCCTGTGACAACTCTCAACTATAATCCATTCCGTACCTACTCCATCTTGCGCAGCTATATCATCCTGTTTCGCAAGCATTGGAGCTGGTTCACTCCAAGAGAAAAGTATATAACCATAAGAGGCATTTTCTTTACACGCCTGTTGAAGATTCTCTTTATCGAAGAAGACAAATGGCGGAAGACAAAGAGTATCTTCAAAGCTCTCAAGGACGGTCTGACATATAAATTGTAAGACTCTTAGCAAATGAAAATCACAGTCTGCATAGCCACATACAATGGCGGAAAATACATAAGGGAACAGCTCGACTCCATACTGCCGCAGCTATCGGCGGACGATGAGGTCGTCATTTCCGATGATGCCTCAACGGACGACACACTGCAAGTGGTTGAGGCTCTTGGCGACAAGCGCATAAAGGTATTCAACCATAAAAGAGGAAAGGTCAAGTTTACTAACGACTATGCCACCGCCAACTTTGAGAATGCATTGCGACATGCTTCTGGCGACATCATATTCCTTTCCGACCAGGACGATGTATGGATGTCCAATAAAGTGCAGACTATGCTTAAGGCCTTGGAGCAATCGGATATGGTTATGTCCGACTGTATCGTGACCGACGGCCAGCTTAATGTAATCCACGATTCATATGCAAAAGCCTTTGTTCCTTTCAGCACAAGCCTCATCAGCAACTTTGTGCGTTGCGGTTTTCTTGGCAGTTGCATGGCTTTTCGTCGCTGTGTGCTTGAGCGCGCCCTTCCGTTTCCGCACTATGGCGTAGGCCACGACCTTTGGCTTGGCATGGTTGGACTGCGCCATTACCGTTTCTCTTATATACCGAAACCGCTGATGAAATACCGCAGACACACCAGCACCGTGACAATGGGCGGAAAGGAAAACGCCACATCTTTGTGGTTCAAGGTGTCATACCGTTTGTATATTCTAAAGGCAATGATAAGATTAATAATGAAATGAAAACAATACTACATATCTCGAAATACTACTATCCCGACCTTGGCGGCATAGAGACTGTGGCCAAATATCTTGCCGAAGGCATGGCTGGATATAACAATGTTGTGGTGTGCTACTCTAAGGACAACGCTTACCATGAGGACTGCGTAAATGGTATAAAGGTGTATCGAATGCCTGTCAACTTCTCGTTTATGAGCCAGGACGTGTCATTCTCTTATGCCAAGAGACTCAAAAAAATCTATGCGAAATACAATCCTGAGTATATTCACGTGCACTGTCCCAACCCATTTGTCTATCCTATCGTAACGGCTATTGCCGATAAAAGAACTAAGATAGTCCTGCATTGGCATTCAGACATATTGTCAAAGGGCATCGTATATAAAGCGATAAAGCCGTTTGAGGACAAGATACTCAAACGGGCGAACTTGATTATATCAACAAGTCCCAACTACATACCTTTCTCGAAGCCATTGCTTCGGCATGAGGCTAAGGTAAAGGTGGCACAAAACGGACTTATCACTTCTGACTTTGACCTACAAGACGGCGAGGAAGATGTAGTCAAGGAAATAAGAAGGAAATACAACAACCGTCCGATTGTGTACTTTGTTGGACGACATATACCATACAAAGGCATAGACTTTCTCATCAAAGCAGACGAATATATCAAGTCCGACTGCGAAATATTGATTGCAGGGAAAGGGCCACAAGACAAGTACCTGAAGAGCATACCATGCAGCAAAAGGGTGAAATTCATCGGAAGACTTTCCGACAAGGATTTGCGTTGCTATTCTCATGCGGCCGATGTTTTCGCTTTCCCATCTATAACAAAGGCCGAAGCCTTTGGCATTGCCTTGGCCGAGGCCATGTATTGCAAAAGTGTGCCTGTAACATTCACTCTGCCGGGTTCTGGAGTCAACTGGGTCTCATTGGCCAGTGTCACGGGGGAGCAGGTCGCCCTGAAGGATATCAAGGCGTTTGCGGCTGCCATCGACAAGTTGCTGGTCGATGGAGAACTGCGAAAAGATTATGCCGAAAAGGCACGCAGCAGGATTTTGGAGCATTTCACAACGGCCAAGGCGGTGGAGGCTATGCAAGAGGCATACACCTCTTTAGACTGACTTAATATCGGGAACTTGGCATATTTCCATGCGGAAGTTGGCAGCTTCCTTCTATTTTCCGCTGCCCCGAATCGTGGGCGCACGGGAGCGGCTTGTCGGACAAGCCGCATAAAATAATAGGGCATACCTTTGCGGTATGCCCTACTGTCAAGTACGCCTGCAGGGGGTCGAACCCTGGACACCCTGATTAAGAGTCAGGTGCTCTACCAACTGAGCTACAAGCGCATCGTTGTTGTTTTGCGAGTGCAAAGGTAGTGGTTTTGGTTCGTTTCTCCAAACTTTTTGGCTTTTTCTTTCAAAGAGGAAACACGAAAGTGCTTGAAAGAGCTTGCCTAAAAGAGCAGGAAAGATTGTAAAAGCCCTCTTTTGACCACCTCAACTTATTACGATTATAGTTGGCTGTGACCTCCTTTGGCTACCGTAACTTGTTGCGATTGTAGTGGGGAGTGACCTTCTTGACGAAGAAGACGAGCGAGACGGCGCACAGCAACGAGCCTACGAGATAGACCATATAGAACGTGAAGCACTGCGCAATCATGCCGCTGGAGAAGATGCCTATGCCTATTCCGATGTCCCAAGCCGTGAGATAGGTGCTGGTGGCGGTGGCTCGCTGGTTGTTGGGGGCAAGGTTTATATACAGGGAGTTCATCGCCGGAAACATAACCCCGAAACCTGAACCGAGCAGCAGCGGCACAAGATAGAATAGTGTGGTCGTTAGTCCCATGCCATACGGTACGGCAAAGCGGCACAGGCCGAGCAGCAGGAAGGCAAGTATTACGGGGTAATAGCCCAGATGTATGCACTGTGTGATATAGCCACGGTCAACCTTCTTGCCGGCAACGATGCGCGAAGCCCCCATACCGACGGCCATGAGGGTGAAGAAGAAGCCCGACGGTGCGTCCAGATGTATCTCGCGGGCATACATGGCCACGAAGTTGGTGGTCGAACCGTAGGGTATGGACAACAGGAAGAGGGATATGCTCACGGGTATGCCCTTGATTAGCAGGAAGCGGTCGAGCGACAACTTGCGGCAAGGTGCGCTGTTTGCCGCACAGGAACTGCCGGCTGAGCCGTTCTTCCGCATACGGAGCGACTCCGGCACACGTGCCTTTATCGACAGGGCGCACGCGAAACCGGCCACGCTTACGGCCATTCCCGTGGCGAAGATGACCATGTAGCCCACGTGGTCGTGCATGAAAAGACCCGTCATAGGCCCCAGTGCCATGGCTATGTTGTTGGTCAGGCCGTAATAACCCAGCCCCTCCCCTCGCCTACTGCTCGGCATTATGTCAACGCACAGAGTGTTTCCGCCCACGGTGACGCTACCGAAGGCCACGCCGTGCAAGGCTCTGAGCACGACAAACCACAGCAATGTGGCCGCAACCATATAACCGGCGAGCATCAAGACGCAGACAAAGTAGCAGAAAATGTATATCGGCTTGCGTGGAAACCTGTCCATCATGTAGCCCGAAAAGGGGCGCACGCACAAGCCGCTGACCGTGTAGCAGCACAAGACCGCACCGATTATGGACTCAGGACAGCCGTAGCTCTCCCTCAAATAGAAAGGCAAAACGGGCACAAGCAGCCAGAAACCGAAGAAAAGGAGGAAGTTGGCCGCAAGAATACAGATGAAACTCGGTGTGAAAAGTCTGTCTTTCATCGTTCGCAACGCATTAGTGTTAACCGCCGCACAGCCGCTACGGCCATGCCGGACAAGGGAGTTGCCGTCCCGGAAAGGGCAGCGCACGACCTGCAAACGTCATATCTGCAAAGCCTGTCACGTACATTCGGCCAGGCCAAGGCAGCCATTCCTTGCAGGTCGTGCGCCAGATAATATCAATGCGCAGCCTCAAATTCCTTGAGGAAACGGGTGTCGTTCTCGGAGAACATGCGCAGGTCGCTCACCTGATACTTGAGGTTTGTGATGCGCTCCACGCCCAGTCCGAAGGCGTAACCCGTATATACGCTGCTGTCAATGCCGCAGGCTTCGAGCACGTTCGGGTCAACCATGCCGCAGCCGAGTATCTCTA
>CAVHML010000079.1:0-10536 GCA_963636905.1 bacterium | reverse complement strand
ATATCAGGGCCTGACGGCTATATATACGACCCGGAGGGCATTTGCGACGAGAAGATAGACTATATGCTCGAACTGCGCGCCAGCGGCAACGACGTTTGTCAACCGTATGCGGAGGAGTTCCCGGAGGCCAAGTTCTTCGAAGGCAGGAAACCGTGGGAAGTGAAGTGCGACATAGCACTGCCGTGCGCCACACAAAACGAGCTTGACGGGCACGATGCCGACCTGCTTCTGGCCAACAAACCGCTGTGCGTGGCCGAGGTTTCCAACATGGGATGCACCGCCGAGGCTGTGGAGAAGTTCACTGCGGCAAAGCAACTGTTCGCTCCGGGCAAGGCCGTCAATGCCGGCGGAGTGGCCACATCGGGTCTTGAGATGACACAAAACGCCATCCGGCTGACGTGGAGCGAAGAGGAAGTGGACGAAAAACTGCACTATATCATGCACAGCATACACGAACAATGCGTGAAATACGGCAAGCAGCCCGACGGCTATATAGACTATGTGAAGGGCGCAAACATCGCCGGCTTCATGAAAGTGGCCAACGCCATGATGGCGCAAGGCATAGTATAAACTTAAAACCGATAGATGGAGTTCAGAATATTAGTTATATCAGTCATAACAACATTGAGCTTTGTCTCTCTGGATGCCCAAACTGTCCAGAGAGGCAAGGCTTCTTTTTATTCAAAAAGAGCCACCGGAGCACGCACAAGCAGCGGCGAAAGGCTCCACCACGACAGTCTTACGTGCGCCCATCGCACCTATCCGTTCGG
The DNA here is from genome assembly GCA_963636905.1 of bacterium. Lineage (GTDB taxonomy): Bacteria > Bacteroidota > Bacteroidia > Bacteroidales > Bacteroidaceae > Prevotella. The sequence continues at coordinate 9,766 of CAVHML010000079.1, read as the reverse complement.
CACAAGGCTTAAAGTTACCAACCTCAGCACGGGCAAATCGGTCATTGTGAGGGTCACTGACCGCGGCCCGTTCAGGCGCGGACGCATCATAGACCTGTCATGGGCGGCGGCTAAAGAGATAGGTATGCTTGCCAAAGGCATCGAGACCGTTGTCGTGGAAAGGGCGGACAACCTTATCGTTCCGTTCAAACCAGAGCCTGAAGACCACTCTTTCGAACTTGATTTCGAGCGGACGGAGTATGAAGGCGATGGAGACCTGCGTCCGAATTGGCAGGAAATGAAGAAGGCAATGTCGCCTGACAATGCGGGAAAGGGCGAGAAACGCACCGAAGAACGCCCGAACACGCCGAGCAAGGGCAGCATCCGCAAGCGGTAGCCATTGCCTTTTGCCTCGGAAAGGCGGACGGGAGGCATAGGCAAATCACCGCCTTGACGTCTTCACGGCAAACTCCTTCACCTGCGAAGTTATCTCCTTGTTGCCCTGAACCACCGCCACCTTCAGTACAATCTGCCCGTCTTTGAGCCGCTTGTCCGCAAATACCGTGGCTGTGTATCTGACTCCCCGGTACGGGGCGATGCTTTCCACGCACAGACCGGGCGATATGTGGACGTGCCTGTTGCCGGTTGTCTCGACAACTGTGGGCTGCACGTCATACAGGGTTACGGCTGAGCGGTTCATTATCTCGAATGTCACCTTGCAAGTCTCGCCCGCGCGCAGCACACCGTCGCCGTTGCTGTCAACGAAAGCGGCGTTGCGCACCTCGATGAGCGAGTTGTATTCTATGCTGTAGCCCGGCATGGCCTGTTCCAACTGGTCAACCGAGACGGTGCGTGACGGCACTGTGGTATATACGTCGTGCCTCTCCGTCTGTCCTATACCGTTCTGTCCGTCCTGCGGATATGCGCCGTTGGCAGCGCCGGGTTCCATCTCTATGCGGTCGTCACCGCTGTTTGTCGGGTCAAAGTTGCCGTCATCGCCGCCGCTTTGCCCGTAGTTGTAGCTGTCAGAGCCGTAGTTGTAGCCGCCCTGGCTGTATTTGCCGCCGTTGTAGGCGTAGTTGCGGTTGCTGCGGCCGTAGATTGCGTCACGGCTCTCGCGGTATTGGCGGTATTTCTCCTGCTGTGCCCTCTCGTTGGCGCTGCCTATGGCCGCCCCGGCCACCGCTCCGCCGGCCATACCCGCAAGGGTTCCTATGTCGCTTCCGCGCGGTCCGCCGGATATGCCGCCTATTGCCGAACCGAGAATCGCGCCGAAACCGGCACCCGTCTGTGCCCCGCCGCCGGCAGTGGTACACCCTGCGAGCAGTGTTGCGGCGCAAACCGAATACAAAACAAACTTTTTCATGTCCTTACTCCTTTCTTTATATGGTCTGGAACGGCCATTTCGTATGTGTCATACGCTCTTTGAACTCTCGACAGAGTGCGTTTGCTTTTTGCAAAGATACGGAACAACTCTGAGAAACACGGCATTTACGCCCCGTAAACCGCCGCTTTAGGCAGCGTAAATGCCGTGTTTACGGTGCGTAAACGGTGCGTTTACGGCTTGAAAGAATTGCGATTGATGTAGAAAACGGTGCGGTTTCAAATTGAGAAGAGGTGCGGTTGTGTGCTGGAGCGTTGCGGCTCGGTGTTGAATAGTTGCCGTTTTTGCTGCCTGTATGGTGCAATTGGGCGGCTGTTTGCGCACACAACGATTGATTTACGTCAAGAATATGAGGTGTTTATGCAGTTTCTTGGTTCGTAATATTGTGCGGTTTGCATTTCCGCACTACCTTTGCATCGTCAAAAGGTTAATAGATTGTTTTAGGTTAGTAGTAATATTTATAGTTTTAGGTTTTTAGTTATTGGTAGAAAGAAAGTTGTATGTGGATAACATAGGCTGTCGTGAGACATCCTAAACTTTCAAAAATCGAGTATTAGTAAAGAACCCCTGCAAGCTATGTGTTAGCTTCAGGATTCTTACTAAGAAAGATTTGAAACAGAAAAGGATTTTTAGTTAAACATAGGCTGAATGTCGCTGCTCGCAGATGAGTGGTGACATTTTTGTTTTTGTGCGGTTTGTGCGGTTCAGGGGCTGTGGAAACGGGTGGGGAATGGTGCGGTGGCGGAGGCTGATGGGGCGGGAGGCCTGTCGGGAACGGGATTTTGCGCTACCTTACCACGAGGTTGTTGGTGGTCATGCGCGTCATGTACGACTGGATTACGGCCTTTACCTCGCGCTCCATGCCCTGTTTCACCTCCGGCAAACGGTCGGCGAGGTTGTCCTTGAGCAGCAGATCGGTGCGGAAACGGTAGAGAGCCTTGGTCTTTTGTCCGTCGAACTGCAGCAGATAGTCACCCTTTATGTACTGGTAAATGCCGTTCTGATAGTTCACAGCCCACGTGTCTTCGGGCGGTGTGTTGAACAGATCGCAGCCGAAAGCCACGTAGGGGCGGTCGTAACCCAGATAGCCGAGCACCGTGGGCATGATGTCTATCTGTTGCGCAATGGCGTTTCTCATGCCCGGTTCCAGCTCTCCGCTGGGGTCAAAGAATATTATCGGCGAGCAGAAACCGCCGAGGTCGGTCTGGTAATAGGCGTGGTCGCTGAGGTTGGTGTGGTCGGACGTGATGACAAACAGCGTGTTCTTGTACCACGGTTGCGCCTTTGCGGTGTCGAAAAAGCGGCGCAAGGCGTTGTCCGTATAGCGTATGCACTTGTGTATGACGATGCCTTCTTCGGGATATTTCTGCTTGTATTTGTCGGGAATGACGTAGGGATGGTGCGACGAAGCGGTGAAGAGAGCCGTCATGAACGGCTGCTTGAACTCCGACATCTTGGCGGCATAGAACTGGAGGAAAGGCTCGTCCCATATAGCCCATGTGCCGTCGAAGTCCTTGTCGCCGTCGAAACGCTTGTCCTCATTGTACTCTGTACGGCCAAAATACCGTTCGAATCCTGTGGTTCGGGCAAAGGCCTGAAAGCCCATGGAGCCGTTTTCAGCCCCGTGGAAGAAGGCTGTGAAGTAGTCTTTCTTGCGCAGTTCGCCGGCTATACCGCTCACATCGTTCATCGAAGCCGGCGTGAGGAAGAACGGTTCCACGAACATCGGTATGCCCGAAAGCACCGACGGCATGCCGTCAATGCTCTTCCTGCCGTTGCAATACGAGTAAAGGAAGGTTGCGCTGTGCTGCATCAGCGAATCGACAAACGGCGTGTAGCCCTTGTAGTGTCCGCCGTCGAGCCAGCGGTTGAAGCCGCCTATGTACTCGCGTCCGAAGCTCTCCACTATCAGCACCACCACGTTCTTGCGCCTCACAGTGGCGGAATCCGCTGGGGAATGTACCGGGCTGTATATCCTGTCGAGTTCGTTGGCTGGGTAATAGTCGGGCACTGTGAATATCGGTTTGTCTATCGTGCGTATCAGGGAGAACGGGGTGTTGAGTACTAAGGCGGCCTCAAGCGGACGGTCAACATACTGGTTGGCATTGCTTATCGTAATGGGTCGCACTGCCGTAGTGGCCCCTCCCCTCATGCCGAACACGCACAAAGGCACGAAAACCACAAGGCAGAGTAGGTGCAAGATATAGTATATGGCGAGGTCACCCACCAGATGCGGACGGCGAACCAGCCGCGTCGCCCTGCCCGAAGGCATGAAGTAGAGCTTCCAAAGGGCGCAAACAAGCACCGCGCCCACCAGCACCAGATACCAGTGGCGCAGCATTTCTATGCCGAAAATGCCGACGAGGTTGTGCTCGTTGCCGAACTCCGAGAACACAGTGACCGTGGTTCTGCGGCCTGTGTATTGGAAATATACTGCGTCAGCGAGGTTTATAACTATGCAGACGGTGTTGAAAACTATGAAAACCCACCGTGCCACACGCTGCCACCTATCGGTCTCCTTCCAGTGGAGCGGCAGTAGCATGAGCAGAATGTACAGGGCGTTGGTGTAGAGTATGGCCGACGTGTCGAACATCCAGCCGCCCCGCAGTATCTCGCCCAGCGACTTCCACGACAGATTGGCGGCAAATGTGCTCCAATTCTCAAACAGATAAACCAAGCGGCACACCTCGTAGACCACATAAACCAGTGCCAGATTGAGCAGCATGCACAGCGGTGACGACAGCAAAGAGCGGCGTATTTTGACCATATTCTATATGTTGTTGACCTTTTTATATAATGTTGTAAACCTCTATTCCGTATGTTGCAGACATTTGTCCTGTTCCTTCCCGATCCGCAAGGGCGCACTCAGCCCAGCGCAACGTCCAGCACCATCATCAGCACAAAGCCTACGGCGAAGCCCATGGTGCTGACATTGCTGTGCTCACCGGCGCTCGCTTCGGGTATAAGTTCCTCGATTACCACATACAGCATGGCTCCTGCGGCGAAGGAAAGCATGTAGGGCATGGCCGGAGTGAGCCAAGCTGTGAGCAGTATCACGGCCAGTCCGCCTATCGGTTCGACCACTCCGCTGAGGCTGCCAATAAGGAATGACTTGAGCCGGCTGTTGCCTTCCGACCGCATAGGCATGGAGATAATGGCACCCTCAGGTATGTTCTGTATGGCTATACCCACCGACATGGCCAGCGCACCGGCCGCACTGATGTTGGCGTCGCCCATGGTTGCACCGGCCAGAACCACGCCTACGGCCATGCCTTCGGGCAGGTTGTGGATGGTGACGGCAAGTGAGAGCATGGCCGTGCGCGACAGATGCGAGCGCAAACCTTCGGGATGGTCGTCGCCAAGGTGCAGGTGTGGGGTTATATAGTCGATGAAAAGCAGGAACGCCATGCCCATAAGGAAGCCCGAAGCGGCCGGGACAACGCGCATGAAGTCACCGTTGTCGCCGTGGAAGTCGATGCTCGGCAGCAACAGAGACCACACCGAAGCGGCCACCATCACGCCGGATGCGAAGCCCAGGAGCACCTTTTGCAGCAGCGCACCCATCTCCTTGCGCATGAAAAACACGAAGGCCGAGCCGAGCACAGTGCCCATAAACGGCACCAAAAGTCCCAATGCGATGGCGTTCATAGGCGTCTTATGTTGGCCACCTTGGTGCCTTTCACCACGTCGGTGCCCAGTTTCGCCGTGCTTCTCGGCACGGTCAGCGAGCGCAGACTCTTCGCATTGGCGAAAGCACCCGTGCCCAGAGAGGTGAGCATGGGCGGCAATTTTACATCTGTAAGGCTGTTGCACGAGTTGAAAGCGTTTGCCCCGATGGCCTTAAGTGCAAAGGGCAGACGCACATCTGTCAGGCAGAAGCACCCGTAAAAGGCGTGTTGCTTTATCTCACTCACCATGGAATGGATGTCAACCCGGTTCAGTCTGGTGCATGATGCGAACGCATACGCACTGATTTCGGGCAGGGTGAGGGGCAGGGATATATAGGTAAGGTTGGTGCAACCGTAGAAAGCCGAGTCGGGAAGCGTCAGTATGACGGACTCACTGAGGTCAATCGTACACAGGTTTCCGGCTGTTGCCATCTGGCGGAGCACCGCTATGTCGGCGCGGTTAAGCGTTCCGCTCACCTTGATGTGGCGCACCAGCTCCCTGTCTGTCTGGCTTAGCGAGCGCGAAAGGTGTCCTGCCGGGCCTGTGCTGACGCTTTTCACCTGCGGAACATAGCCTTGGGGGGCAATGTCCGCCACCATCCGCTGGTTGAAACGGTAGCCGTCGAGCGAGTCGGGGTCGTAGTAGCCGTTGCGTCTGCCGCCCCAGCCCCAGTTGACGTGTACGGTTGAGTCGCGGCAACCGTCTATTATGAACACGTGGGCGGCCACGGGTCCGCGCTCGCCTCGCATGATTACGGGTCGCCCGTTGCGCAGTTCGTCGTAGATAAGCGTCTTCCAGACCCTGCTGCCGGCCTCACCTTTGTAGTGCGCGCGGTCGAGTATGGCCATGTATCTGTTGTATCCGAAGTACTTTTTCAGCCCTGTCACCACCTCGTTCAGCTTGGTTGCGCTCGCGCTTGCGCCATATACGGTGCCGGCAGCCGTGCCGCAATCTACTATAAGGCGCGCTATCGCGTCGTCGCCCTCGGCGTTTGCCGTGTCGGGAACGGTGTCGTACATCTTGCCCCAGGCATATACAGAACCCAATTGCGGGCTTGACGGAGGGTATGAAAAGGCCTTCATCACCTGCGACATGACCAACGGACCACACCCGGCATAGGCGTTTTTCCTGTCCGAACCGCCCTGTTCCAGCGGGCAGAGCTTGTTGTAGGGAGCACCCTGTCCCCACTCTGTGTGCAGCAACGGCGGCACTTCGGTCGGGAACACGTATCGTTTCTGTCCGCAAACGGCGGATGCGAGAAGCAGAAACGTGACAGTTATGGCACAAAACCTTTTCATCGGAGTGCAAAGATAGATATTATGCTCCACTTGCATCAACGGGTGACTGCCTTTTTTGAGCCGCCTTTAATCTTTTTTATTGAATGGCTGTGTGTCTTGAATATGCGGTTTGCCAGTGCTCGGCGGGCTTTTCCTTGCCTTGAAGCCCCGGTTTGTCAGTGCTCGCGGCGATATACGAAGTCGGCGGTCTGCACGGTTGACAGGGCGAAACGGCGCAGCTGTCCGAAGCCGTCCGTCTCTTTTGTCTTGCGGAGCCGCCATCCCGGCTCTACCCGGTAGGTGTCTGTGCGGCCTGTGGAGTGGTTGTAGATGAGGCAACGCGTGGAGTCGCGTGCCACAATCTGGTCGTCTGAGGTGTACTGCACCATGCTTCTGCCATGCCGGAGCAGGTCGTAGCCGAAGCCGTCGTAGTCGTAGCTCATGCCAAGCAGTCCGAGCAGCGTTGGCATCACGTCCACTTGCGAGGCCATGCCGTCCACCTGCGCCGTGGGAACGCCGGCTCCGAACATGATGAGCGGTATGTGGTTGAGCGACTGAGGCAGCTCTGTGTCGGCAGTGTTGCCGGTCAGCTTGCCGTGGTCGCCCAACAGCACGAACACAGTGTTCTTGTACCATGGTTCACGACGCGCCTTGGCTATGAAATCTCCCACAGCCCAGTCGGCATACTCGACTATCTGCTCCTCCTTGTCGGCTGATTTCGGGCGGAAGAAGCTGGGGATTACGTATGGCGGATGGTTGCTTACGGTGAGTATGGTGGCCATGAACGGCTGCCCGTTGCCGGCTTTGGCGTTGATGGTGCGCAGGGCGTAGTCGAAAAGGAAGTGGTCTGACACTCCGAAAGTGTTGACTACCTCACGGGCAGGGTAGTCTTCCTGCGAGTAAACCTCGCCGTATCCGTTGGTCCGGAAGTATGCGTTCATGTTGTCGTACTGCGACTCGTGGGGCATGAAGAACATGGTGCGGTAGCCATACCCGGCCAGTACGGTAGGTATGCCGCCGCGTCGCGGTGTGACAGTGCCCTTCATTACGTTGCGGCGCATCAGTGCGGGGAACGAATACAGCGTTGCTGTCAGTCCGTTGTTGGTGTGTATGCCCGCCGAAAAACAGTTTCTGAAGGCCAGGGAACGGGCAAACAGGCTGTCGAGCACGGGCGTAAGGCGGTGCTTCTGGCCGAAAGACTGCATCAGGTCGGCCGACATCGACTCCATGAGTATTATCACCACGTTGCGCCTTGTGGCCGTTTTGCCGTCTGCAACCACCTTCCTACGGAGCACAAACGCCGAGTCTGTGCGTCCTGCGATGCCGAACAGGGAGCGTGTCTCGGCCACTGCCTCGCTGTCGGGCATGAGGTTGAGCGGCGCATTGTCGCGCTTCATGTCGTCCAAAAGGCTCGTCACCACGTTGAAAGCCGGCGGTATGGCGAGCTGGTTCAGGAACGGATCGTTGCAGTAATAGGCCTGACTCACCTTCACGGGAGCCATGTCAGTCTGTGCGTGGCCGCGTATTCCGAGCACAATCAGGCCGGCAAACAGTGCCGTAGCGATGCCTTCCGCAGTCACGGCGGCACGGCTGCGGCTGCAAGGGGCGGCCTGTGCGATAAGCCTGTCGGCCTTGCGGCGCAGGATAACGAGCAGCCATGCGAACAGAACCACGGCAATGACGAACGCCGCTATATAAATAAGGTATGACAGCTCGCCCGTTACCATTCCGGCAGTGGTGCCCGCATAGCCGAACCAGGCGAAGATGCCGGAGTTGATGGTCTTGAAAAAGTAGTGGAAATACGGGATATTGGCCGCCGAAAGAGCCAGTATGAGGGTGTAGAACACTGCCATCCACCACACGAAAGCCTTGCGCAACGTCCGTGGAAAGACCCCCAAACAGGCGGCAACGAGCAGCACCGTGGCCGGAAGAGCCAGCACTGCGCATGCCAGAACGTTGTCGAGCCACAAACCGCGCACAAAGGCGGGCACCGCCGATGCACCAGTCGGGGAGGACATACCGCGCAGTACGATGTACTGGAGCAGCCTGAACGCAGAGAGAAACGCCAGTCCGAGAGCGTGGCCGCACAGGATGAAGCCCGCAGTGACGGCAAAACGGTGCAAAGTCCTTTTCCTTTTCATTCCCTTTCCTTGTCTTTTTAGGTGGAGTCCGGCCCGGTTCTACGCGCCCGGCTGCGGCTTGGTTTCCGCAACCCGGCGGTTTTCATGTCGTAAACGCACGGTTTGCGACCCGTAAACCGCCCGTTTACGCACCGTAACCCGGCGGTTTCTGACCCGTAACCCGCCGCTTTGTGATTTGCAAGCGGTGCTTCCGAGTCTGAAAATCAGTGTTTCCGTGCCTGAAAATGCCGCATCCGGCACTTGTCTCTGCAAAGTTACTGCAAGAAAAACGAAAACAATGCCAAAACCAACTCTTTCTTTTTGCAAACTGCAAGTTGCAAATACATTTGGATACCGCTGCATTTTCATTACTTTAACCAAACAAATGGCTTGGCAAAGGATTTTTGTGTACGCAAACGCTTGCCGTATTTGCAATTTTTACTACCTTTGCCACCGATTGCGGCGATAGGGTTGCAACGTGTATAAAGGAGTAATTCACAACTAAATACATTTAATTAAAATGGCAAAGTTTGATAAGTCAGTTTTAGAGAAGTACGGTATCAACGGTACAACCGAGGTACTCTACAATCCTTCGTATGAGGTTTTGTTCAACGAAGAGACAAAAGAAGGCCTTGAAGGCTTTGAGATTGGTCAGGAAACAGAGCTTGGTGCAGTTAACGTGATGACCGGTATCTACACCGGACGCTCGCCCAAGGACAAGTTTATCGTTGACGACGAGAACTCGCACGACACCGTTTGGTGGACTTCAGAGGAGTACAAAAACGACAACCACCGCGCATCCAAGGAGGCTTGGGCTGCCGTTAAGGAGATAGCAAAGAAGGAACTGTCCAACAAGAAGCTCTATGTTGTTGACGGTTTCTGCGGCACTCACAAGGACACACGCATGAAGGTGCGCTTCATAGTCGAGGTGGCTTGGCAGGCTCACTTCGTGACTAATATGTTCATACGCCCCCAGAACGAGGCTGAATTTGACCAGGAGCCCGACTTCATCGTTTACAATGCTTCCAAGGCAAAGGTGGAGAACTGGAAGGAACTCGGTCTGAACTCAGAGACAGCCGTTGTGTTCAACGTGACAAGCAAGGAGCAGGTCATCATCAACACATGGTACGGCGGTGAGATGAAGAAGGGTATGTTCTCTATGATGAACTACTTCCTGCCTCTGAAGGGCATGGCTTCTATGCACTGCTCGGCCAACACCGACATGAACGGAGAGAACACAGCCATCTTCTTCGGTCTGTCCGGCACAGGCAAGACCACTCTTTCTACCGACCCGAAGCGTAAGCTCATCGGCGACGACGAGCACGGATGGGACGACG
>CAVHML010000078.1:0-10660 GCA_963636905.1 bacterium | reverse complement strand
GTGGAGGCACAGAAGCTCCTGAGCGTGTCGCTCGAAGGCACAGTGGGGTGACATTTCATCACGAACCGTAACATAGAGGAGGACATAATATATATGTTAGTAGTAAAGAACCTGCACGCCAAGATTGGCGACAAAGAAATATTGAGGGGCGTAAACCTCACTGTCAACGACGGCGAGACCCACGCCATAATGGGTCCCAACGGGTCGGGCAAATCGACACTGAGCGCAGTGCTCGTGGGCAATCCGCTATATACCGTGACCGAAGGGTCGATAGAGTTCAACGGCAAAGACCTTCTGGCCATGAAACCGGAGGACAGGGCGCACGAAGGACTGTTTCTCTCGTTCCAATACCCGGTGGAAATACCCGGTGTGTCAATGACTAACTTCATGCGGGCGGCCATCAACGAGAAGCGAAAGTATGAGGGGCTGGAGCCAATGAGTGCCGGCGACTTCCTGAAGCTGATGCGCGAGAAGCGCAAGATAGTGGAATTGGACAGCAAACTGGCCAGCCGCTCGGTGAACGAAGGCTTCAGCGGCGGCGAGAAGAAGCGCAACGAGATATTCCAGATGGCCATGCTCGAACCGAAACTGAGCATTCTCGACGAGACCGACTCGGGACTTGACGTTGACGCACTGCGCATTGTGGCCGAGGGAGTGAACAAGTTGAAGACTCCACTGTCGTCGTGCATAGTGATAACCCATTACGAGCGTCTGCTCGACATACTGAAGCCCGAAACGATACACGTGCTTTACCATGGAAGAATAGTGAAGACAGCCGGGCCGGAGCTTGCCAAGGAGATTGAAGAGCGCGGCTACGACTGGATAAAAGCAGAGGCGGGAGAGTGACAATATGCAAAGTGAGAAGCAATATATCGACCTCTACGAGCAGAGTCGGAGCCTGATTTGCAGTCATAGCGCCGATGTTCTCAATGCCGGACGCGACCGCGCATTTGAAGATTTCAAGCGGTTGGGCTTCCCTACACGCAAGGTTGAGCGGTACAAATACACCGATATGGCGGCACTGTTCGAGCCGGACTACGGACTTAACCTGAGCCGTCTCGATATCCCGGTCAACCCTTACGATGCCTTCAAGTGTGATGTGCCCAATCTTAGCACGTTGCTCTACTTCGTTATCAACGACGCTTTCCACTCCAAAACGCAGCCTAAAGGCCACTTGCCCGAGGGAGTGATAGTTGGTTCTTTAAGCTCTGTAGCTTCCAAAATGCCCGATTTCATCGGGAAATACTACGCCCGAATAGCCAAAACCGATGAGGACGGCATCACCGCCCTCAACACTATGCTTGCCCAAGACGGGCTTGTGGTGTATGTACCCAAGGGTGTGAGGGTGGAAAGGACCATTCAGGTGGTCAACATCCTGCGCTCTGACGTTGACCTGATGGCCAACCGGCGGGTGCTGATCGTGGTGGAAGACGGTGCGGAGGTAAGACTTCTGTTCTGCGACCATGCCGATGACGACCGCAATTTCCTGACTACGCAGGTGATAGAGGCATACGTGGGCGATGGTGCAGGGCTTGATTTGTACTGTCTGGAGGAGACTCACGCAAAGAATGTGCGCGTGAGCAACCTCTATATCGACCAGCAGGCCAACAGCAGAGTGAACCATAACATCATAACACTGCACAACGGAGTGACCCGAAACCGCACTGATTTGGTATTGAACGGCGAGGGTGCGGAGTGCAACTTGTGCGGTTGCGTGATTGCCGACAAGCAGGAGAGGGTCGATAACAACACGCTTATCGACCACCGTGCGGCACACTGCACCAGCCATGAGCTGTATAAATATGTGCTCGACGGTCAGGCTACGGGCGCTTTTGCGGGGCGTGTGCTTGTGAGAGAGGGCGCTCAGAAGACCGTTTCGCAGGAAACCAACCAGAACCTGTGCGCCACTAAGGAGGCGCGGATGTACACCCAGCCCATGCTGGAGATATACGCTGATGACGTGAAGTGCTCGCACGGCTCCACTGTGGGGCAGCTTAACGACGCGGCACTGTTCTATATGCGGCAGCGTGGCATATCGCTCAAGGAGGCCAAACTGCTGCTTGAGTTTGCCTTTGTCAACGAGGTAATCGACCAAATGCGCCTCGAACCGCTTCGCGACCGGCTGCATTACCTGGTGGAAAAGCGCTTCAGGGGCGAGCTTAACAAGTGCGAAGGATGCCGTCTGTGCAAATGACAACCACAATAAAGGCATGTATGACAACCACAATAATGCCATGTATGATATAGCAAAAGTTCGCCGGGACTTCCCCATATTGTCGCGCGAGGTGTATGGCAAACCGCTTGTGTATCTCGACAACGCAGCCACCACGCAGAAGCCAATGTGTGTGCTGGATGCCATGCGCAACGAGTATCTCAACGTGAACGCCAACGTTCACCGGGGTGTCCACTACCTTTCGCAACAGGCAACCGACCTGCACGAGGCCGCAAGGGAAACGGTGCGCCGTTTCATCAACGCCCGCTCCACCAGCGAAATAGTCTTTACGCGCGGCACAACCGAGGGCATCAACCTCGTGGTATCGTCGTTTTGCGATGAGTTTATGCACGAGGGCGACGAGGTAATCATTACGGTTATGGAGCACCACTCCAACATTGTGCCGTGGCAACTGCAGGCCGCAAAGTGCGGAATAGCCCTGCGGGTGGTGCCTATGGATGACGACGGCAACCTGAAAACCGATGAAATCGAGGATTTAATCACGCCGAAGACCAAAATCATCAGTGTGACACACGTGAGCAATGTGCTCGGTACGGTCAATCCGGTCAAGGAGATAGCGGCCATAGCCCACGCCCACGGACTGCCTATATTGGTCGATGGCGCACAGAGTACGCCCCACTTCAAGGTGGACGTACAGGCTCTTGACTGCGATTTCTTCGTGTTCAGCGGTCACAAAATGTATGGCCCAACAGGCATAGGTGTGCTGTATGGCAAGGAAGAGTGGCTCGAAAAGCTGCCGCCATATCAAGGGGGAGGCGAGATGATCGAAAGCGTTAGCTTCAGCAAAACGGTGTTCGGACAACTGCCATTCAAGTTTGAAGCAGGCACACCTGACTATATTGCCACACACGGACTGGCCAAAGCCATCGACTATATGGAGGCTTTGGGCATGGACAACATAGCGGAGCACGAGCGCAACCTGACGCAATACTGCATGGAAAGGCTCGCCGCAATCGATGGAATGAGGCTTTTTGGCGTGTCAAGTGGCAAAGATGCGGTGGTTTCATTCCTCGTTGGCAACATACATCACCTCGATTTGGGCACCCTGTTAGACCGCCTTGGCATAGCCGTGCGCACGGGTCACCACTGCGCACAGCCCCTGATAGAAAGGCTTGGCATACAGGGTACGGTGCGCGCCTCGTTCGCTTTGTACAACACAAGGGAGGAGATAGATGCGCTGGCCGACGGCATTGAGCGCGTCAGAAAGATGTTCTGACGGGGCAAAGCAATGTGTCCCGACCCATAAACGGTGCATTTAGACAGCGTAAATGCGGCATATAGATAGCGTAAACAGTGCCTTTCAATGGCAAAACCAGTGCCTTTGTGACGGCGGAACACAAACGTAGTCCAACGAAAAGATACACGACAATGCTTGAAAACCATTATTACGACGGCCTGATTGAGGCGGGATGCGACGAGGCAGGGCGCGGTTGCCTTGCCGGGAGCGTGTATGCTGCGGCAGTGATACTGCCCGTTGACTATACCAATGCCGACCTGAACGACTCGAAGAAGCTCACAGAAAGGCAACGCTACCGACTGCGTGAAGCAATAGAACGCGACGCTCTGGCATGGGCGGTCGGGGTGGTTACGCCCGATGAAATCGATAAAATCAACATCTTGAATGCCAGTTTTCTCGCCATGCACCGTGCCCTTGACGCCCTGAAACTGCGCCCCGAGGCGGTCATAGTTGACGGTAACCGCTTCAAACCATACCGCAACCTGCCCTATACCACCATAGTAAAGGGCGACGGCAAGTATCTTTCCATTGCGGCAGCGAGCATCTTGGCCAAGACATATCGCGACGACTATATGAACAAACTGGCCGAAGAGTATCCGCAATACGACTGGCGGAGCAACAAAGGCTACCCGACAAAGAAGCACCGGGAGGCCATCCGTGAGCACGGAATAACGCCCTATCATCGCCGGAGCTACAATCTGCTGGGCGACGGGCAACTGTCTCTTGACTTCCAGTAGGCACGTTCCGCTCCGCAAGATGCGGTAGGATGCGGTGAAAGATGCGGTTTGCATATCGCAAACAGCGGCTTGGCAGCAGCGAAGGTGCGCCACAGCATACGTTAACGAACAATCAAAAGATAGGCAACAGTCATGACACAGCAAGAAAAGACAGCCATAGAGGAGCGCATCGTGGATGTTCTCAAGACGGTTTACGACCCCGAAATACCCGTAAACATATACGATCTCGGCCTTATATATAAGGTTGACGTGAAGGACAGCGGCGATGTTGATATTGATATGACCTTTACAGCGCCCTCATGTCCTGCCGCCGACTTCATACTTGAGGACGTAAGGCAGAAAGTGGACGGCATTGAGGGAGTGAAGAGCGCAGTGGTGAACCTCGTGTTCGAGCCGACTTGGGACCAGAGCATGATGACTGAAGAGGCTCGTGTGGAGCTTGGGTTTGAATAGGGCGCAGACCTGTGCGCCGCAAAGCATAGACTATGAAGAACGTTTATTTCCTTTCCGATGCCCATCTCGGCTCGTTGGCCATTGAGCATGGGCGCATGCAGGAGCGCAGACTGGTGCGTTTTCTCGACAGTATCAAGGACAAGGCCGCAGCAATCTACCTGTTGGGCGACATGTTCGACTTCTGGTATGAGTACAAGTATGTGGTTCCGAAAGGCTACACGCGCTTTCTCGGCAAACTGTCGGAGCTGACAGACATGGGAGTGGAGGTTCATTACTTCACAGGCAACCATGATATATGGGCTTACGATTACCTTGAGCGCGAGTGTGGGGTGGTTCTGCACAAGCAACCCCTAACCACAGAGATCTATGGCAAGGTGTTTTTCTTGGCTCATGGCGACGGTTTGGGCGACCCAGACCCAAAGTTCAAGGTGATAAGGGCCGTGTTCCACAGCCGTGTGTGCCAGTGGCTGTTCTCCGCACTGCACCCCCGGTGGGGAATGTGGTTCGGTTTGCAGTGGGCAAAGCGCAGTCGTATGAAGCGCAAGGGCGGCGAAGAGCCTCCTTACATGGGCGAACGGAGGGAGCATCTGGTGCTTTTCACGCGCAAATACATACAGTATCACTCCAACGTTGACTACTTTATGTTCGGCCATCGCCACATTGAGCTTGACTTGCAGCTCACTAAAAAGGCCAGAATGATGATACTTGGCGACTGGATAAGCCACTTCACCTATGCCGTCTATGACGGTGAGCACATGTTTCTGTCGGAGTACGTCGAGGGAGAGTCGCGTCCGTAGTCCGAAAGCGGTGCATAGAGCAATGCCCGGAGAGCGGTTTGTAGGCCGTTTTCCGGGCATTTCCCGTTTCCAAGAGTACGGTTACTTCCCGTCGGCCGGCTTCATTCGCAGGTTCAACTGGTAGATTGCCGGCAGCAGGATGCATAGTGAGAACACTACGGCGAGGGTTATGCGAACCCAGTTGCCGCCGAAAAGCTCGGAAAGCGAGGCATCGGGGTCGGGCATAACGTTGCAAAGCACGAAGGCAATGGTGTTGTTGGTCCAGTGAAGGGCTATGCCCGGCACCACGCTATCGGTGCGCCAGTACATCCAACCGAGCAACAGGCCGGCAATAAACGCATGGGGCATCTGTGCCGGATTACCGTGACAGAATGAGAAAATCAGTGCCGACACTATCACAGCTATACCGGGTCGCAGAGGCCACTTGCCGAGTAGTGAGCGCAGTATGGCTCCACGGAACACCAACTCCTCGACCAACGGGGCGAGAAGCGCCACGGAGAAGTAGCCCCACCGGCTTGTCATCATCTCCAGCATTTCCTTTTCGAGCAGGTTAGGCATCTCCGGCATCAGCTCCTGCAGCCCCATGGAGGGCAGAACCATGCCGGCGGCGGCCACGGCGCACCATGCGAGCACTCCCCAAGGGCGGCTCTGCACATAGCTGCGCGACACTTTTGTCCAACGGGCAAGCAGGAATATGGCCAGCGACAGTACGTTTGCCACGGTCATGCCCGCAAGCATCGCAGTGGAGTGTTGCAGTTCAGTGCCGTACAGCAGCTTGAACAGACAGTTAACTACGGGTGTCATGCCGGCCTGTAGGGCGAGAAACACCACGAGATATATCAATGCGTTCTTCATTAATTTATGGTTTGTTTGTTGTAAAAAGGGTGTCTGTATATCCAACCAGGACGTTTGTAGTATCTAAACGGTGCGTTTACGGGTGCTAAATGGTGCATTTACGAGGGCTAAATGCACCGTTTACGATGCTTAAACGGTGCGTTTATGAAATCCAAACGTGCGGATTAGCCGGAGCCGACCGCCTTTCGGCCTCAATCCATGCACGCTTCCCGTGCCCCGTCACCCGTATTCTTCACTCTCAATTCTTCATTTTTCATTCTTAATTCTTCACTCTTCATTTGCGAAGCCCGTATTCTTCATTCTTCACTCTTCGTTCTTCACTCTCAAAGCCTCCCTTGCCTGTTCCGCATCCCGCCGCAACTGGCCGGCCAACTCGGCTGCATTGCGGAACTTACGCTCCGCCCTGAGCCGCGCAACGAAGCCGACTGTGACGCTACGGGCATAGATGTCGCCGTGGAAGTCGAGCAGATGCGCCTCAAGAGTGGTCTCCGTACCGTTGAAAGTGGGGCGCGTGCCGATGTTCATCATGGCCGGATGCGCAGTGTTTTCGCCCTCTATGCGCACCTCAACGGCATAGGCTCCGCTTGCCGGAACGAGCTTTTCCTTGCAGCCGGGCAGCAGGTTGGCCGTGGGAAAGCCAAGCCCTGTGCCTATGTGGTTGCCGTGTACGACGGTGCCGCTGATGGAGTAACGCCGCCCGAGGCACTTTTCGGCCAACCCAACCTCGCCCTCCTGCAACAGCGAACGCACCACCGACGAGCTGATACTCACCCCGTCAACCACCAGAGGTTCGGCCTTTACCACCTCCATGCCCAGCTCTTTGCCATAGGCAACATAGTCTTCAAAGCCCTCACTGCGGTTGTGGCCGAAGCGATTGTCGTAACCTATGACGAGCGTATGGACGCACAGCTGCCGCCGGAGCACGCTTTCCATGAAGTCATGCGCCGAGAGCGAGGCCATGTCCGCACCGAAGGGCAGTACTATGCAGCGGACTGCTCCCGTTGAAGCCAGCAGTTTCAGCTTCTCGTCGAACGTGCTGAGCAGCCGCGGACAGTAGTCTGTCTGCACCACTTGGCGCGGATGGCGGTCGAAAGTTATCACCGCTGGACGCAGACCCTGCCTTTCGGCCACGCCTACCACCTGACTTATGAGGTGACGGTGGCCGAGATGCACTCCGTCGAAGAAGCCTATGGTGGCGGCAAGCGGCTCGTGGAGGGCGGTGTCGGGCGTCAGGCGTATCGTATCCATGTCACTTGCCGATCCTTAACCCCAGACGTATGGCCTCACCTACCCACAATACGGGCGACGTACCTATTATTATCCACATCCAAGTGGCCGCATCGAGCGGCTCGGTGCGGAACATCTGGCCGCCGAAGGTGACGATTACCCATTGCCCGACGAGTATTATCGCGAGCACAAGCAGCAGTCCGCGGTCGGCAAACAGCCCCTTGAAGGCCGAATTGCACGTGCCCAGCGTCTTGGCATTGAGCAGGTTCCACCACTGAAGCATGACGAATACGGTGAAGAACACCGTCAGTTCGTGCAGCGACAGTGCGCCTCCCGTGCCTTTGTCGTGCATCAGCATGGCGAGAAGCAGCAGGAAAAACAGCGTACCTACCGCACCTATCGCCCACGCCATGGCTCGTGTCACTATGAAGTCGCCCTGTTTGCGCGGTTTTTCGCTCATAACGCTCGTTTCGGGCGGCAGAGAGGCGAGCGCCATTGCGGCAAATGTGTCCATTATGAGGTTTATCCACAACATCTGTGTGATGGTCAGCGGAAGGGCAGTGCCAGCCAGCGAACCGCCAAGCACGAGCAACAGTGCGGCCACATTGACCACAAGTTGGAAGAAGATGAAGCGTTGGATGTTTTTGTAGAGCGAACGGCCCCACTGGACAGCCCTTACTATGCTGCCGAACGAGTCGTCGAGGAGCGTCATGTCGCTGGCGTTCTTGGCCACACTGGTGCCCGAACCGAGCGAAAGACCCACGTGGGCATGGTTGAGTGCCGGTGCATCGTTGGTGCCGTCGCCGGTTACGGCCACCACCTCGCCGCGTTTCTGCAACAGATTGACCAGCCGCTGCTTGTCGGTCGGCCTTGCGCGACTCATAACCTTAAGCCCTGCCACCCGGTTGTAGGCCGTTTCGTCGGGCAGAGCCTCGAAATCCGGGCCCGTGATGTGTGCTTCCTGTGGCGTATTGCTGTCCCATGCTCCGATTTGCCGGGCTATTTCCACCGCCGTAGCCTGCGTGTCGCCCGTTACAATCTTCACGTCGATGCCGGCACTGCGGCATTGGCGCACGGCTTCCGGCACTTCCGGGCGCAGCGGGTCGCTGATAGCCGCCACGCCTTGCAGCATCAGCGAAGCGTCGTCGGGACTTGGAGTGTATGTGGTTTCGCTGTTTGCCAGTGGTTTGCAGGCGAAAGCCAGTGTGCGCATGGCCTTGTTCTGATAGCCGAGCAGTCGCTCCTTGACGGCTTTGCGGTCGGTTTCGGTCATGGCGCAGAACTGCATGACTATCTCCGGTGCACCTTTTACAAAAAGATAGCGTCCCTGTTCGGTGTCGGCAATGGTGGCCATGTACTTGCGCTCGGTGGAGAAAGGCTGCTGCCACACCGTGCTGCACTCGCTGCGGAGTCGCTTGTAGTCTGTGCCGCCACGCTTCAGCCACAGCAAAAGAGCCGCCTCGGTGGGGTTGCCGATGGCCTTGTCGCCGTCCAGCTCGGCTGTTGTGTTGGCGGCGATGGCCGTTTTCAGTAGTGTTTCCCCGCCTCCGGCCACGTGCATGTCGCCCACCTGCATCTTGTTTTGGGTCAGTGTGCCGGTCTTGTCGGTGCATATTACAGTCACCGCTCCCATCGTTTCGCAGGCGTGGAGCTTGCGCACAAGGTTGTTGGTCTTCAACATACGGCGCATATTCAGTGCCAGTGCGAGCGTGACTGCCATGGGCAGACCCTCCGGCACGGCCATCACGATGAGCGTAACGGCCATCATGAAGTATTGCAGCACGCGTTCGGCCATGCGCAGGTAGTCGGTCGTGTGCCACAGACCGTCGGTCAGCACGTCGTGGGTGAGGAAACCGATGAAGGCAAGTACGGCTATTGTTGTGCCCACCTTGCTTATCAGTGCAGCCATGCGGTCGAGCTGCAGGTTGAGAGGGGTCTTTACGGCAGTCATTTCGGTCGATTTGCGCGCCACGCGGCCTATCTCTGTATTGTCGCCCACGGCGGTTACGGTCATCCGACCGCTGCCGTTCATCACCATAGTGGAGCGCAGAGCCATGTCGGAGGGATAGGTTGTGCCCTCGTCGCGCCCGTCGGCATACTTCGAGGCAATGGGTTCGCCCGTGAGAGCCGACTCGTCAATCTGCAAATCCGTGGTCTCGAAGAGCCGTCCGTCGGCCGGTATCTCGTCGCCGACGCCCAGTATAACCACGTCGCCCACCACTATTTCGCGCCGCGCAACCTCCGTTACCTTGCCGCCGCGCACCACCTTTACGGGCGACTCCTCGCCCATTGCGGTGAGCAAGTCGAACTTCTTTGCCGCGTCACGCTCGAAGTAAAAACCGATAGTCGTGGCAAGGAAGATGGCTATAAAGATGCCTATTGTCTCGACAAACTCGTTTTCAATGAACGCAAGTACGAGGGAAAGCGTGGCTGCCACGAGCAGTATCTTTATTATAGGGTCGTTGTACTTCTCCAGATACAGCCGCCACATCGGCGTGCGGGCAGGAGGTGTGAGTGTGTTCTCGCCGTGTTGGCCACGGCTTTCGGCCACTTGGGCCTCGCTCAGCCCTGTGGTTCGGCTGGCTTGGGTGTCGTTTGATGTCTGTTCCATAATGTGTATGTTTCGGCTTGCCGCCGTTGTTTTGTTTCAAATGTGGCCGGGTTACGGTGCATAACCCGGCGGTTTCCGTGTCGTAAACGCACGGTTTACGCACCGTAAACCGCCGCTTTGTTCTGCGCAAAGGTACTAAAAAGCGCGTTAAGGGCGGACATACATAGCTTAATTTGCACGGTTGCCGTCCTGTTTTATGTTCTTTTTGCAAAAAACATTTGGAAGTTTATCCAATTAAACGTACCTTTGCACTCGAAATCAACCCCGTTCGTTGGTTTTGAGGGCTTTTAGCTCAGTTGGTTAGAGCAACAGACTCATAATCTGGAGGTCCTAGGTTCAAGCCCTAGATGGCCCACTTCCATTTCAAGGCGGCTTGCGTTACGATGCGCAGGCCGCCTTTCTTTTTCCCCCAAGGCGCCCGCCGGCCTCCGCAAGGTGCTCCGTCAGTGGCGCAAACGGCTGCTTGCCGTGGTTTCCATGCTCCGTTTTTGTGGCGATAAGTTGCGTTAA
>CAVHML010000077.1:0-10732 GCA_963636905.1 bacterium | reverse complement strand
CCTGCCGAACCGGTGAACGACGATTTCTTCTGCTGACCGTAGGCCACGACAATCACTTCGTCCAGCTGCTGGTGCCTGGACTGCATCTTTATCTCCATCTTGTGGCCGCCTTTCACTGTCAGCGGGTCCATTCCGAGGTAGTTAATCTCTATTTCCGTGCCGCTCTTCACGCTTGCGGGCATCGTGAAGTTGCCGTCTATGTCGGTGACAGTGCCGGTCTTTGACCCTTTCACTTTCACTTGGGCGCCAATCACTGGTTCCCCACTTTCGTCAACGACGCGTCCGCCCACAGTGCCGACGCTTTGTGCCATCACTTGACATGAGGCAGCCACCAGCAGAGAGGCCAAAAACACCTTTGTTCTCATATATTATCCCGTTATTAGTTGTTGTCTTCCACTCGTCGCGCCGCCCTTCCGGGCGCGTCAGGCGTGCAGTTTTTGCAGCTGTTCGCGGAGTGCGGAAATATAACTCTACCGTGCATAAAGATAAAGTCCTATCAGTTGCAAAGATAGAGCAAAGGGAATTAACATCCAAACAAAATGGAAACAAAATCTAAAAACAAGTGTCAAAACGTTATTTTTATAGATTAACGGACCGTCAACCGTACATAAAGCAACCTCTACCCTGTTCTTTGGTTTCATATTGTCACGGTTTCGTGCAACAAACAAACATTAAGACACCTCATAAACACGGCCGTTAGCTATCGCAAACGACGCAGTTAGCCGTCGCAAACGGACGGTTTACGGCGGCGAGAACGTCAAACTTGCGGATTGGGATTGTCGCTATACCAGAGTCAACGTGTAGAGATAGACCACGGCTGCGGGGAATGCAAGCAGCGAAGAGTCAAACCTGTCGAGCATACCTCCATGCCCCGGCAGTATATTTCCGCTGTCTTTTATGCCGAGAGTGCGCTTGAAAAGGCTTTCAACCAGGTCGCCCCACGTGCCGAACACGACCACTACGAGGCCGAGACCGAGCCATTGGACAAGGCTAAGCTGCAGGTCGTTGACACCGTAAGCGTCAGCCAAGTACCAGACAAGAGCCGAGACAGCCAGCACAAAGACCGCTCCTCCGACTGAGCCTTCCCAGCTTTTGCCCGGACTAACGCGCGGAAAGAGCTTGTGGCGACCCAAGAGAGAACCGCAACAGTAGGCTCCCGTGTCGTTTGTCCACAGGAATACGAACACGCTAAGCGGCATGAGACTGGTGAAAACCACGCCTTCGGGGGTGGCCCGGAATGCGAGTACACTCACCATAGAGAACGGCAGAGCGATGTAAAGCTGGCTCATCATGGTGTAAGCCCACGTCTGTATCGGATCGGGATTCTTGGCGTAAAGCTCCGCAACGAGCAGGTATATCAGCGTCACAAGGTAGGGTATGAACACGGTAGAGGGTGTCTGGCCGCTCGTAAATCCCGTAATGGCGAAGAACAGATACACTCCAGCCACGGTACAAATGAACCGGTTGGTATCCACACCGTCACGGTTGTTGACCAGCCCGGTGAACTCCCACACTGTAAGACCGGTGGCTACGGCAAAGAGAAACGCCATGGCCACGGGGTTCAAAAAGCACACAACGATGGCCGCAACGAACAACAAACCGGTCACGGCACGCACTGTCAGATTCTTCATTCGTCCGCTTTCTTTTCGTCAACACTGGCCTTACCGTCGGCACTGTCCGGTTCTTTGGCCTCAACCGCAGCATTTACGCCATCAGAAGCAGAGTCTGTGGTATCAGAAGCAACGTCTGTGCTCTCCGAAGCCTCCCTTTTCGCAGCCTCGGCAGCCGCCTTGGCTTCCAGTTCCCGGCCTCTGCGCTCGGCCATTGCCTCGGCTTCGGCCTTTTGCTGCGCCTCCAGCAACTCCTCAGAGCGGCTTGCCCACGGGCGTTTGCCGAAGATAGCCTCCACATCCTCGGCAAATATCACTTCTCTCTCCACGAGCAGCTGCGCCAAACGGGCGTGTCCCTCCTTGTGTTCGCTAAGGATTTGCTTGGCGCGGGCGTACTGTTCGTTGATGATTTTCAGCACTTCATCGTCCATAACCTTTGCGGTTGTTTCCGAATAAGGCCGCTGAAACGTGTACTCGTTGTTGTTGTAATAGCAGATGTTCGGCAGCTTTTCGCCCATTCCGGCAAAGGCTATCATGCCGTAAGCGCTCTTTGTGACGCGCTCAAGGTCGTTCATGGCACCCGTAGAAACGGCGCCTATGAACAGTTCCTCGGCCGCCCGTCCGCCCAAAGTGGCGCACATTTCGTCGAGCATCTCCTCCTTTGTGGTGATGGCACGCTCCTCCGGCAGATACCAGGCGGCTCCCAGCGAGCGTCCGCGCGGCACTATGCTCACCTTGACCAGCGGGTTGGCGTGTTCCGTGAACCACGATATTGTGGCGTGACCGGCCTCGTGGATGGCTATGGAGCGTTTCTCTGCGTCGGTCATTATCTTGGTTTTCTTCTCCAGACCGCCTATTATCCTGTCAACAGCGTCCAGGAAATCCTGTTTGCCCACGGCCTTGCTGTTGTGCCGGGCGGCGATCAGCGCAGCCTCGTTGCACACATTGGCGATGTCAGCGCCCGAGAAACCGGGCGTTTGTCGTGCCAGGAAGTCTATATCTACGGTGTTGTCGGTCTTCACGGGGCGCAGATGCACCTTGAAAACGTCCTTCCTTTCGTTCAAATCAGGCAGGTCCACGTATATCTGGCGGTCGAACCGGCCGGCGCGAAGCAGTGCCGAGTCGAGCATATCCGCCCGGTTGGTGGCCGCAAGGATAATGACTCCGCTGTTTGTCCCGAAGCCATCCATCTCGGTAAGCAGTGCGTTGAGGGTGTTTTCCCGTTCGTCATTGCCTCCCATTGCCGGGTTTTTGCTGCGCGCACGCCCCACTGCGTCTATCTCATCGATGAAGATAATACAGGGAGCTTTCTCTTTAGCCTGTCTGAACAGGTCTCTCACGCGGCTGGCTCCCACACCTACGAACATTTCCACGAAGTCTGAGCCGCTCATAGAGAAGAACGGCACCCCGGCTTCGCCCGCCACAGCCTTTGCAAGCAGGGTCTTGCCGGTGCCGGGAGGGCCTACGAGGAGCGCTCCCTTGGGTATTTTGCCTCCCAAATCGGTGTATTTGGCCGGGCTTTTAAGGAAGTCCACAATCTCCTGAACCTCCTGTTTCGCTCCTGCCTGGCCGGCTACGTCCTTGAAAGTGATGCTTATTTCACCGCCTTTCTCGTACATTTTAGCTTTGCTCTTGCCCACGCTGAACACACCACCGCCCGCTCCGCCGGCGCCGCCGCCCATCCTTCGCATGAAGAATATCCATATTGCCACGAGGAAAACGATGGGGAGGAAGTTGAAAAGTATCATGTTGAACATGTCGTTCTCCTTGCGGTTCTCATAGCTGTAGTCGCCTTTGAACGTGCCTTCCTGCCTCATCTGGCTGATGAACTGCTCCACTTGGTCAACCGAACCGAACTCCACCTCCACGGAAGGGGTCTGTCCGGTCTTGTCAACGCCCTGCTTGAACACTTCGCGTATGTGCTCCGGCTTTACGTACATCCACAGTTTGTTGGTCTCTTTGTTCACCACAATCTTCGAGGCATAGCCTTTCTGCACCATAACCTTAAACTGCGAGTATGATGTCTCGGTGGTTACGCTCGACGAATTGGAGCCGCTGCCGAAGTAGAGGGCCACGAGGGTTATAATGACAAACATGTATATCCAGTTCATATTGAACTTCGGCATGTTCATCTTGGGGTTTTGGTCATTCTTGTTCATAACGTTTCTTAGTCTAAGTCGGGCACTCTCACCAGGGAAGCATCCTCCCACAGGTGCTCAAGGTCATAGTATTCGCGCACGTCGGGCAGGAATATATGCACAAGAACGTCGCTGTAGTCCATCGCGACCCACTGTGCGTTGTCCAGTCCGGCCACCTTCAGCGGTTTTTCGCCCGTTTCCTGCCTCACCAAGTCGCCCACCGACTCGGTTATGGCCTCCACTTGCGAGGGCGAAGAGCCTTGGCAGATGACGAAATAGCGGCAGATGGCGCCGTCTATGCCGCCCATGTCGGCTATGACTATGTTGTTTCCTTTCTTTTCCTGTATTCCTTTTGTGATTGATTTTACCAGTTGTCGTGTCTGTTCCATCTGTTGTTTTTGTGTAAGTGATACTGTTGTTGTCCGCTGCCACTGCCCCCATTCGCTCCAACCACCGCAACGGCTGTCACAAGAAGACCTTACGCCCTGGAAAACGCGCCCGGACACAACTGTGCAAAGGTAATGCAAAAGGGTATAACGGCAAAGAAATTTGTGAAATATTAGGATTTTCACGACTGCAACCTGCCGGCTTGACGGGTGCAGAGGGCGCACAGACAATGTGTCAGGCGGAGTTTTCCGCAGCCCGTCCCCCACCCTCGTCTCCGTAACTGCCCCGTTTACGGTTCGCAAACCGCCCGTTTACGATGCGCAAACGGGCAGGTTACGGGTCGTAAACGGCCTGTTTATGGACGGCGGCTGTACGGTTTGCCGCCTCCAACGCCGGCTTTCCATTCTGAAAAAAGCGAGTTTTATGCGCCCGAATGTGTAATAAACCGGGGGAAAGTGCGTTATATTACACGTGTTGAGGAAGCGTATATACATCATACTGCTGCTTTTGGCCGCCGCGACCGCACGGGTCATGGCGCAATACGACCCGGTGTTTTCCCACTACTGGGCGATGGAACCGTCGTACAACCCGGCCGCAGTGGGTAAGGAGGCCAAGATAAACGTTGTGGGTGCCTATGCCATGACGCTCACAGGCTTTGAAAACAATCCGAAAACGATGTATTTCGGGGGCGACTTGCCTTTCGTTTTCCTGAAAAACTACCACGGTGTGGGTGCGCAATTCACCAACGACGAGATAGGACTGTTCGCCCACAAGAAGTTCGCCGTGCAGTATGCCTACAAGCACCGGCTGCTTGGCGGAACGATAAGCGCAGGGTTGCAGGTGGGATTTCTTAGCGAAGCGTTCAACGGATCAAAGGTTGACACCGAAACACCCAGCGACCCGGCATTCCCAACGACAGACGTTACTGGTACGGGATTTGACCTTGGCGCAGGGTTATACTACACCCACCGCAACTGGTATGCAGGACTTTCAGCCCAACACCTGAACTCCCCCGACATAGAAATAGGCGAGACACAGAGCTTCAAGATAGACCCCACATTTTATTTGACGGGCGGATACAATATAAAACTAAGAAATCCGTTTCTTACAATACACCCCTCAATGCTCGCCAGAACCGACGGCACGGCATACAGGGTGGACGTTTCCGCACGCGTGAAGTACACCAACGACAAGAAAATGATGTATGCCGGAGTGGGATACAGCCCGACAAACTCGGCAACGGTGATGGTCGGCGGCAATTTCCACGGCATCTGCATAGGCTACAGCTACGAGATATACACCTCGGCCATCAGCTTCGGCAACGGAAGCCACGAGCTTTTCATCGGCTACCAGACCGACATGAACCTCGTAAAGAAAGGAAGAAACAAACATAAGAGCGTGAGATTTCTCTGAACAACGGCCGCCTGCGGCTATATATAAAGAGGTATAAGACTCACGAAAGCGCAATATGAAAATGAAGAACATAACACCGACAGCCTGTCTGTTGTCGCTTACACTGCTTCTGGCAGCCTGTTTCGGAGGCCAGACGTCCACATCGTCGGGCGGAGAAGTGACCGGCACGGGCGGCAAAACATTCGCCGAACCTACGCCATACGGCATGACGCTCATAAAACGCGGACACCTGCGCATGGGACTCGCCGAACAAGACTCGCTATGGGGGCGGCAGACATCCACAAAGGACATCTCTGTGGAAGGTTTCTGGATGGATGAGACCGAAATAACCAACTCCCAGTACCGCCAGTTCGTCAACTACGTGCGCGATTCCATCATCCGCGAGAGGCTGGCAGACCCGGCTTACGGCGGCGATGAGACCTATAAGATAGAGGAAGACAAGAACGGAGACCCCGTAACCCCGCATCTCAATTGGAAGAAACCCCTGCCCCGCAAACCTAACGAGGACGAGTTGAGAGCCATAGAAAGCGTATATACGACCAATCCGGTGACGGGTGAGAAGATGCTGGACGCACGTCAGATGAACTATCGCTACGAGATTTACGACTACGCAGAGGCAGCCCTGCGCAAATACCGCACAGATCCCGAAGAGCGAAACCTCAACACAGACATCGCAACCGACCCGAACCAGCAGGTATGGATATCCAAAGACACCGCCTATATAGACGATGAAGGACGCATAGTGCGCCAGACTATCAACCGCCAACGCACCGGTCCGTGGGACTTTCTCAACACCTATATAGTGAATATCTACCCGGATACGACCTGTTGGGTGAACGATTTTCCCAATGCGGACAACGAACGCTACATGCGACTGTACTTCAGCAATCCTGCATACAACGACTATCCGGTCGTAGGTGTCACCTGGGAACAGGCCAATGCGTTCTGTGCCTGGCGCACAAGCTACCTTTTACGAGGTTTGGGACCGGCAGCCAGGTTCGTACAACGCTACCGTTTGCCCACCGAAGCCGAATGGGAATATGCCGCAAGGGGCAAGGACCAGAACGAATTTCCGTGGGAACAGACCGACGCAGTGAGCGGTAACGGATGCTTCTTCGCCAACTTCAAGCCCGACAACGGCAACTATACGAAAGACGGCAACCTCATTACGAGCAAGACCGGCATCTATCAGGCCAACAGCAACGGCCTCTACGACATGGCGGGCAACGTTGCCGAGTGGACAAGCACCGTGTTTACGGAAGCAGGTGTGGATGCCATGAACGACATCAACCCGGAACTGAAGTACAATGCGGCAAAGGAAGACCCCTACCGGCTGAAGAAGAAAAGCGTGAGGGGCGGTTCGTGGAAAGACCCCGAGTCATATATCCGCTCCGCATGGCGCTCCTACGAATACCAGAACCAGCCCCGCTCCTACATAGGGTTCAGATGCGTGCGCAGTCTGGCCAACACAACAAGTGACAAATACAAGAAAACGAAGAAGAAATGACAGAGTACAGCAAATACAACGTTATATACCGTCTGCAAAAGTGGCTCGACAGCGTGCCCGGACAGACCTTTTTGAACTACGCATACAGTTGGGGTGCGTCCATCGTGATATTCGGTACGCTGTGCAAACTCACCCACTTGCCGGGCGCAAACTTCTGGTTGTACCTCGGAATGGGTACAGAGGTGATTGTATTCTTCATCTCTGCGTTCGACAGACCGTTCGACAAGACAGCCGACGGCAAGGATTTGCCCACTCATGTGACCGACGAACACCTCGAAACCAGTGCTGACAGCGATGGCGCAGTGGCGGTTTCAGGCGCACAGGTTGGCGGCGTGGCCGGTGGAGGCACTATTATAATAGGTGGAGGAAGCGGAGTTGTGCAAGGCAACGGCAGCGTTTCTCAGAGCGCAAGCGGTGTTCCGTATGACAATGACGGCATTTCGCAAGGCGCAAGTGCCCAATACGGCGGACAGGCAGCCGGGTCAGGAGACGGAACTCAGGCTCAGGCGGCAGCCACGGCAATGCCCGGCGCATCTATGGCGTGGATCCAGCAGCAGCAAGAGGTGTCGCCGGAGATGGAAGAGGCCACCAGCAGCTATGTGGATGAACTGAAAAAGCTCACCGAAACGCTGGCCAAGGTGTCGGAACAGAGCCAGCGACTCACTCGCGACTCGGAAGAGATGGAGAACCTCAACCGCACTCTCACCGGCATCTGCAAGGTTTACGAGATGCAACTCAAGGGCGCAAGCGCACAGATAGGCACCATCGACCAGATAAACGAGCAGTCACGACGCATGGCAGAGCAGATTGCGGAGCTTAACAAGATATATGCCCGCATGATAGAGGCCATGACAGTGAACATGAAGGGTGCGGCCACGCTCGGCAATGAGCCGGCTTAGCAACCGGAAGTCCACATTCCAAGACTGGAAACAGACCTCCAAAGACTCGAAAGCAACAATCCAAAGACTCTGAAATGGCTATTAAGAAAAGACCGGTGTCGCCTCGGCAGAAGATGATCAACCTGATGTATGTCGTGTTGATGGCGATGCTTGCGCTGAACGTATCGACTGAGGTGCTCAATGGCTTCTCCATAGTGGAGGAAAGCCTTAGCCGCACCACCGAGAACTCGGCGAAAGAGAACCAGGTCATATACGATAACTTCACGGAACAGCTCAAGTCAAACCCGGCAAAGGTAAAGGCGTGGTTCGACAAGGCACAACAGGTGAAGCGCATGAGCGACTCTCTCTACCGCTTTGCCGACGAGTTGAAGCTCGCAATCGTCAGGGAAGCCGACGGGAACGATGCGGATGTGAAGAACATCAAGTCGAAAGAAAACCTTGAAGCGGCCAGTCAGGTGATGCTGGCACCCGGCCGTGGCAAGGGAAAGCAGCTGTTTGATGCCATCAACTCGTTCCGTCAGCGCATACTGACCATGGTTTCCGACCCCACACAAAGGTCGATTATCAGCAGCAACCTGTCAACCGAACTTCCGAAAGGGGCAAAGGCAATGGGCAAAAACTGGCAGGAATACATGTTCGAGAACATGCCTGTCGCTGCGGCAGTGACGCTTCTGTCCAAGCTACAGAGCGACGTGCGCTATGCCGAAGGCGAGGTTTTGCACACGCTTGTGGCCAACATCGACATGAAGGACATCCGTGTGAACTCGCTCAACGCTTTCGTCATACCCAACTCGCAGACCATCGTGCGCGGCGACAAGTTCTCGGCTCGCATCGTCATGGCGGCCATCGACACCACGCAGGTGCCCGACATATATATAGGTAATCGCAAGGTCAGTCTGCACAACGGTCTGTATGAGACAGTTTGCGGGCGCACCGGCGACTTCACACTCGGTGGTTATATAGAAATGGTCAACGGAAGCGGTGAGCGCATACGCCGTGACTTCTCGCAGAAATACACGGTTGTCGATCCCAGCGCTACGGTTTCGGCCGACCTGATGAACATGCTTTACGCCGGATACAGCAACCCCATAAGCATAAGTGTGCCGGGCGTGCCTCTCAACAAGGTGCAAGCCACCATGACAGGCGGCACTTTGCAGCCCACAGGGCCGGGACGTTACGTGGCCAGACCGGCGGCTGTCGGCAAGGATGTCACCATTACCGTTACCTCAACCAATACAGGCCGTGCCCAGCAGATGGGGCAATTCACGTTCCGTGTGCGCAAGCTGCCCGACCCGACGCCTTACATAGCCATGAAAGACGAGCAGGGCAACCCCACCAGATACAAGGGCGGCTCACTGGCAAAGGCCAGTCTGATGGCGGCAAACGGCATCGGAGCGGCCATAGACGATGGTATTCTCGACATAGGGTTCCGCGTTCAGGGCTTCGAGACGGTGTTCTTCGACAACATGGGCAACGCTGTGCCGATGGTAAGCAACGGGGATGCGTTCTCCGCACGCCAGAAAGAGACTTTCAGAAAGCTGTCCCGCAACAAGCGGTTCTACATTTCGCACATAACAGCGGTGGGACCTGACGGCATACAGCGCAAGCTCAACACCTCTATGGAGGTGATTGTGAAGTAGCCAAGCCAAGGTTTTGAGGCAAGAAAACAACAAGAAACATTGACAAACATACGATATATGAAAAGACTTCTGTCAGTATTCATCATACTACTCGCAGCCTTGACGGCAACAGCGCAGCCCAAGGCGCGCCGCAATGCCGCCGCCCGCAGTGGTCAACAGGCCAACGGCGCATCGCAACAGATGACCCAGCGCGCACGACTGATGTTCCCTACAGCCATAGACATGCCTGAAGACGTGGTGTGGAGGCGCGACATCTACCGCGAGGTTGACCTTATGCAACCGTCAAACGCCGGGTTGTACTATCCCGTGGAGCCTGTGGGCAAGGAGATGAACCTGTTTACCTACATCTTCAAGCTGGCTTTGAACAACTACATCCCCGTTTACGAGTACCGGCTCGACGGCAACGAGGTGTTCAACGACTCGTCGAAGGTGAAGATAAAGACCATTCTCGACAACTTCCACATCTTCTACGAGACTAAGGACGGCAAGATTCGGGTGGACAACAGCGACATTCCATCGGCAGAGGTTAAGGCCTACTACCTCAAAGAGTGCGCCTACTACAACCAGGCCAACTCCACGTTCCGCCGCAAGGTGCTTGCCCTGTGCCCGGTGATGCTCCGCGACGACGATTTCGGCGGAGAAGCGTCCAAATACCCACTGTTCTGGGTCAAGTACAGCGACCTTGAGCCATACCTGAGCCGCCAGACAGTGATGACAAGCGACCTGAACAACGCCGCCACCATGAGCCTTGACGACTATTTCACGCTCAACAAATACTCCGGAAAGATATACAAGACCACCAATATGCTTGGCCGCACGCTCGCCCAATACTGCACTACCGATTCGGCAATGGCTAAGGAGCAGAAGCGGATAGAGCAGGAACTGGCCACATTCGAGAAGAATATCTTCGGCAACCAGGCTCGCAAGGACTCCCTCGACAGCATTGCCCGCCTCGATCCCAAGGCAGCAAAGGCCGCAGCCAAGGCAGCCCGCAAGGCCAACCGCCGCAGCGGCAGCTCGGTAAGCAAGCGTAGCAGCGGCAAAAGCAAGTCGTCCAGTTCGTCGGCAGCACGGGTAACGGTGCGCCGACAGCGACACTGATTCCGCAAAACGCAACTCCTTCAGAGTCAAACACAAC
>CAVHML010000076.1:4822-10843 GCA_963636905.1 bacterium | reverse complement strand
ACTCGTGACCTCCTGCGTGACAGGCAGGCATTCTAACCAACTGAACTAACGCACCTGTTGCCTCAATTGCGGGTGCAAAGGTAATCATTTCCCCCGAAGCGGCAAAGAAAAAAGGCGAAATATTTTTGCAACTCCAAAACATACGGTCTGAAAATCCGCAGGAGGCGGAACACAACCCCACCGTTTGGCTGTCGTAAACGTGCCGTTTGTGACCCGTAAACAGGCCGTTTACGACCCGTAAACACGGCATTTACGGTACGCAAATGCCGTGTTTACAGAAACAACTGGCCGTCAGAGACTTACAAAACGCCCTGTTTCCACTCGTAAAGTCGGCTGTCGCAAGGCATGAAGCCGGGCGATTTGCCCTGCAAAACGGGGATGTTACCACTATTTTTTCGTACTTTTGCACATACAATCCGTAACAGTAAGGCAACGAAAGTCGATGGAAAAGCTGCACCCGATAATGTTCGCAGGCACAGGAAGTGACGTTGGCAAGAGCGTGATTGCCGCCGCTTTCTGCCGTATCTTCCTGCAAGACGGCTACAGTCCCGCCCCTTTCAAGGCGCAGAACATGGCTCTCAACTCCTTTGCAACGCCCGACGGGCTGGAAATAGGGCGCGCCCAGGCGGTGCAAGCCGAGGCTGCGGGC
Organism: bacterium; assembly: GCA_963636905.1. GTDB lineage: Bacteria > Bacteroidota > Bacteroidia > Bacteroidales > Bacteroidaceae > Prevotella. The sequence continues at coordinate 10,194 of CAVHML010000076.1, read as the reverse complement.
ATCGAATGTAGTACGGACATGAACCCTCTGTTGCTCAAACCCAACAGCAACCATACGTCTCAGGTGGTGCTCAACGGCCGCCCTGTGGGCAACAAGTCGGCCTACGACTACTTCAGACGCGACGGTCGCGAGGAGCTGAGGCACGAGGTGCAGTCGGCATTCGACCGCCTTAGCCGCCGCTACAACCCCATCGTGATGGAGGGAGCGGGCAGCATTTCGGAGATAAACCTGCGCGACACCGACATAGTGAACATGCCTATGGCCATGTACGCCAAGGCCGACGTGGTGTTAGTGGCCGACATAGACCGCGGAGGCGTGTTCGCCAGCGTCTATGGAAGCATCCTTCTGCAACGCCCGGAGGAACGCCGGCGCATAAAAGGCATACTGATAAACAAGTTCAGGGGCGACCTCAGGCTCTTTGAAGACGGCCGCCGCATGATGGAAGAGCTGTGCGGAGTGCCGGTACTCGGCGTGATACCCTACTTCAACGGCATACACATAGAGGAGGAAGACAGCGTTGCGCTGGCCGCAAAGGCGCGGAAACGCATGGAAGGGAGGGTGAATGTGGCCGTTGTGTTGCTGCGTCACCTGAGCAATTTCACCGACTTTGATGCCCTGGAGCGCGACCCCCGCGTGCATTTGTACTACACTTCCAGCGCCAACGATACGGTTGACGCCGACATAATAGTCGTTCCGGGAAGCAAAAACACGATGGACGACCTGTGCGGACTGCGCCGCAGCGGACTGGCAAAGGCCATAATAGAGGGGCGGAAGCGCGGGGCTACGGTAGTGGGAGTGTGCGGCGGCTACCAGATGCTGGGGCTTGAGGTGCGCGATCCCGCCCGCATCGAGAGCGACACCGTGCGGTTGCCCGGTCTCGGACTGCTGCCCGTGACCACCGAAATCACCGCCCGGAAGACCACAAGGCAGCGGCTTTTTGCCCTAAACGAAGCCCTGCCGGGCGAAAAGCCGCACGGCGGACAGCCCACAATGACGGGCTACGAGATACACATGGGCGAGACGCACATCGCGGAAGGGGCGGAAGCACAGCCCCTGACGGTGCTTGACGACGGCACAACCGACGGTTGCCGGGTCGATGAGCGGTGCTTCGGCACCTACCTCCACGGCATTTTCGACAACAGTGCGTTCGTTGACCGGCTGCTGAAGCCCTATTCCGACAAACTGGACGCCGCCCCTGCGTTCGACTACGCCGCATACAAGAACCGGCAATACGACCTACTGGCCGACCATGTGCGCCGCCACGTGGACATGGAGCGGCTATATGGCATACTCAAGGCATGACTACAGGTACGGAAATGACGCATACAGGACACGGAGATGATGCACACAGGACACGGAAACGATGACGACAGGACACGGAGATGACGCATACAGGTATGGCGGAAGGGTGACTATGAACTTCAGTTCCAACATCTTTACCCATGCAGACCTTGCCCTTTTGCACGGTTTTCTGGCCTCACGCCTCGGCGACATAGCCACCTATCCGGAGCCGGAGCCGCGTTCGCTGGAGCAAAAGATTGCGGAACGCGAGGGCATAGACCCGGATTGCGTGGCCGTAACGAGCGGTGCAACCGAGGCAATCCACCTCATAGCACTCGCATTCCGCCGCCTCACGCCCGTAATCAGCACCCCCACGTTCAGCGAATACGAGTCTGCGAGCCGCATCCATGCCCTCCACGAGCCGCAATTCACCAGTTCGCCGCAGCCAACGGGCACAAAAAATGCCCTATACTGGCTCTGCAACCCCAACAACCCCACGGGCGAGGTGACGGGAAGGGACGTTATAGACTCCCTGACACGGCAGGACGGCAGTGTGGTCGTGGTGGATCAGGCATACGAAGACTACACTTCCGAACCGTTGACCGGCGACAAGGAGGCTGTAAGCCGTGGCAATGTGCTGCTGGTACACAGCCTTACCAAACGTTACTGCATCCCCGGTCTGCGCCTGGGCTACGTTGTCGGGGCGCAACCGCTGGTTTGCCGCATCAGAAGCGTGCGCCAGCCGTGGTCGGTCAACGCCTTGGCCTTGGCGGCGGGCGAGTTTCTGGTAGGGAAGCGTCCTTTTGCCGACACAAAGGCACTGTGTGCCGAAGCCAGATGGCTGCGTGACAGGCTGGAAAGCACCGGCGGAGTGACCGTATATCCCACACAAACCAACTTCATGCTGTGCCGTCTGCACAGCGGAACGGCGCACTTGCTGAAGGAATGGCTGGTGGATAGGCACGGTATTCTGGTCAGAGACGCATCCAACTTCCGTGGTTTGGATGCGCAATGCTTCCGTGTGGCGGCTCAAACCCGCCGTGAAAACGAGGCTCTCGTGGCCGCTATAAAGGAGTTTATTGGCCGATGAGTGACGCAATGACCATGTTTCTGCTGCCTCTGTTGCTCGGTTGGCTGCTCGATGCGGCCTTTGGCGACCCCGAAAGGCTGCCCCACTTGGTGGTAATGTTCGGCCGTTTGGCAGCCAAAGGGGAGCATTGGCTGAACAAAGGGAGGCACAGGCGGCTGAAAGGCGGTGCGATGGCTGTGACGCTGGTATGCCTTGCGTGGCTTGCCACGGCGGTTGTCATGCGGGCGGCGGACGCTCTCGGCAGCGCGAGTCCTGCGTTCGGATGGCTGAAAGTGGCTCTCGGCAGTGTGCTGGTGTTCTATTGCCTGGCCGGAACCACGCTCATACGCGAGGTGAGGGCGGTGTTTGCGGCTCTCGACCGTTCGCTTGACGACGGCAGAAGGCAGGTTGCGCGCATCGTAGGGCGCGACACTTCGGAGCTGTCTGCCCAAGAGGTGCGCACAGCTGCACTCGAAACGCTGGCCGAAAACCTCAGTGACGGAGTCATCGCGCCGCTCTTCTGGTATGCAGTGGGCGGTTTGCCGTGCATGGTGGCCTACAAGATGGTGAACACACTTGACTCTATGATAGGCTACCGCACCGTCCGCTACAAGGATTTCGGCTGTATGGCGGCGCGGACTGACGATGTTGCGAACTTCATCCCGGCGCGTCTCACGGCCATACTCATGGTTCTGGCCGACGCAATGCTCCACAGGCAGTGGGGAAAGGTGGCACAAAGGCTGCGTTTCGTGGCGAGATACGGCCCCCGTCACGCCAGTCCCAACAGCGGATGGCCGGAGTCGGCACTCGCAAGTGCGCTCGACTGCCGCTTCGGAGGGGCGCACCGCTACTTCGGGGAGTACTTTCCAAAACCGTATATCGGCTACAACGACCGCCCGCTGGGCACGGCTGACATGCGCAAAGCCATACGTATCAACCGCTGTGCCGAGCTTCTGATGCTGGCACTTGCTGCACTCGCCGGCACGACGGCAAGGCTTTGAGGGCGGGAACATATATAATAATGTACAGGAACACATTGGACATGAACCCAAAACAAATATAACAAGGTATGAAAACGATAATGACAAGGCGGTCAATCCGCAAGTATTCAGACAAGGAAGTAAGCGACGAACTGCTCAACCGGCTGCTTTCCGAGGCGGCACGCACCCAGACAATGGGCAATATGCAACTGTATAGCGTGGTGGTGACGCGCTCCAAGGAGGGTAAGGAGGCACTTGCCCCGGCGCACTTCAACCAGCCGATGGTGACAAACGCCCCGGTGGTGCTCACCGTTTGCGCCGATTTCAACCGGGCAACCGCATGGTGCGAACAGCGGAAGGCACAGCCGGGCTACGACAACCTGCTGTCGTTCATCAACGCAACGACCGACGCGCTGCTCTATACCCAGACCTTTTGCAATCTCGCAGAGGAAGAAGGACTCGGTCTCTGCTTCCTTGGCACCACGGTATATATGCCTAAAATGATAATAAAGGCACTGGATTTGCCTCGCCTCACCATGCCCGTTGCCACGATAACACTGGGTTGGCCTGACGAAAATCCGCCGCTGAGCGACCGCATACCCACAGCTTCGTTTGTGCATCAGGAGCGTTACCGCGACTATACCCCACAGGACATCGACCGCGCATACGCCGGAAAGGAGGCACTGGAGGAGAACTTGGAGTTCGTAAAGCTGAACAACAAGGAGACGCTTGCCCAAGTCTATACCGACATACGCTACACAAAGAAAGACAATGAGTCCATGTCGGAGGGCATGATGGAGGCATTGAGGATGCAGGGGTTCATCAGTTAGCACCCTTATCCGCACCACGCGCAACCCGCAGTGGCACAGACACATGGCACAACCCGGCGGTTTGCACCCCATAAACCGCCCGTTTGCGATGCGTAAATGCACCGTTTACGACCCGTAAACAGGCCGTTTACGCATCGCAAACGGGCTGGTTGGCATCCGGGAACAGGCCGGCTGCGCATCCAGACTGCCCGTCTCCATCAAGAAAGTCGGCAGGTTATACAAACAAATCCGGCGGTTCGCTTCTTGCAAACCGCCGGATTTGTTTGTCTGTATGTATGTTTCCGCAGTGCCGACCGCAATGCCTTACTGTCGCAAAGCGGCAATCCCATTGCGGAAACGCCGCGGGTTTACTCCACAACTATGGGCTTGTACTTCGGCACAAGGGCCTTCATGATTATCCAACCGATAAGGTAAGCCACCGCACAGATGCTGAACACGATCATGTAAGCGGCCGGTTTGCCGTCAAAACCCATGAACGAGAAGGCTTTGCCCTGCCCTTCGGCGTAGGTGAAGAATAGACCCGAACCGCGGTTAATAAAGAATGAGCCTAATCCGCCGACCATTGCACCGATGCCAGTGATGGTGGCTATGGTCGATTTGGGGAACATATCGCCGATGGTAGAGTACAGGTTGGCCGACCAAGCCTGGTGCCCTGCACCGAGCAGACCGATGATTATCGCCGGCCACCAGGGGCTGTACGCTCCCAAAGGCTGCGCCAGAAGACCCAGAAGAGGGAAACAGGCGAAGATAAGCATGGCGCGCATACGTCCGATGTAGGGGTTCATGCCCAGCTTATCGACGAAGTAAGTGGGCAAATAGCCGCCGCCGATGCTCAGAACCGTAACGATTGCGTAGAGCGTAAAGATGAGTGCGATGGCCATAGCCGAGTCTGAAGTGTAGCCATACTGGTCAGAGAAATACGCAGGTGCCCAGAACAGGAAGAACCACCACACGCCATCGGTCATGAACTTGCCCACTATGAACGACCAAGTCTGGCGGAAGGTGAAGCATTTCCAGAAGTTTATGGTCTTTTCCTCGGCCTTCTCGTCCTGCGTCTCGGCGGCTTCGGGAGTGTCAGCGTCCTGTTCTATGTAGTTGAGTTCGGCAGAATTGACGTGCTTGTTCTTGTGTGGTTTGTCGTAAAGCCACAACCAGAGACCCATCCACACGTATCCGAGCACACCAATGATAATGAATGCCATCTCCCAACCG
>CAVHML010000076.1:0-4119 GCA_963636905.1 bacterium | reverse complement strand
GCAGACCTCGCGGTTTCATGTTCCGAACCGTGCGGCTCCGTTTGACAAACCGTATGGTTTTGCATGACAAACCGTGCGTTTTCATAAGCCAAACGCCCCGGTTTCTTACCGTAAACGGCCGCTTTATGATTGCAAAGTTAGCGTTTTCCGCCGAAATATGTAACAACAAGCAAGGTTTTTGTGCCGGGTCGAGGCGCAAAAGGAGGCTAAAAAGAGAGGAAAAGGAAGCAAAATAGCGAGCGAAAGGAAACAAAATAGTGCATAAAAGAGCACCATGCCTTGCAGAAAGACAAAAGGGACACCCGTTGAGAGTGTCCCTTTATAGTGTTTGTTGTGGTGTGTTAGTCCTGGTAATATACCTTCTTTACCCTGCCGCTTACGCTTGTCAGCACCTCGTAAGGGATGGTGTCGAGAGCGTCGGACAGCACCGTTACGGGCAGGTTCTTGCCGAATATCTCCACCGAATCGCCCTCCTTGCAGTCAATGTCCGTCACGTCTATCAGCGCAACGTCCATGCAAATGTTGCCTATGTAGGGCGCTTTCTGGCCGTTGACGAGGCAGTAGCAGTGGCCGTTGCCCAAGTGGCGGTTCAGTCCGTCGGCATATCCGATGGGTATCGCGCCTATCACGCTGTCGCGGGTCAGCCTTCCCTTGCGGCTATAGCCCACGGTTTCGTCCTTCGGAACGCCGCGCAGTTGCAGAATAGTGGTCTTCAGCGTACTGACAGTGTTGAGGATACGGTTGTCGCGGCTGTCTATTCCGTACAGTCCGAGGCCGAGCCGGCACATGTCAAGCTGCCTTTCGGGGAAGTGTTCTATGCCGGCGCTGTTGTCCATGTGGCGCAGTATCTTGTGGCTGAAGGCCGCCTGGAGCTTCGTGGAGCTTTCGTCGAACAGTGCGAACTGGTGCGCCGAGAAGTCGTCAAAGCCGTCGCTGTCGGCCCCGACAAAGTGGGAAAAGACCGAGCGGGGGATGATTGCGTTCTGATGTTTCAGCCTTTTGACAAGCTCGTCGATGTCTTTCTTGGGGTCAAACCCAAGGCGGTGCATGCCAGTGTCTATCTTTATGTGTACGGGATAGTCCGTTATGCCTTCCTTTTCCGCCGCCTTGATGAGTGCGTCCATAAGCCTGAAGCTGTAAACCTCCGGCTCCAAGTCGTAGTCAAACATCGTTTTGAAGGCCGTCATTTCGGGGTTCATTATTATTATGTTGCCCGTTATGCCGTTCTTACGCAGCGTCACGCCCTCGTCAGCCACCGCCACGGCGAGGTAATCCACGCGGTGTTCCTGCAGCGTCTTGGCCACTTCCACCGCCCCTGCGCCGTATGCGTCGGCCTTAACCATGCACACCATCTTCGTGGTGGGCTTCATAAACGAACGGTAATAGTTGAGATTGTCAACCAAAGCGGTCAGGTTGACCTCCAAAATGGTCTCGTGTACCTTCTGTTCAAGCAGCTCCGTTATGTGGTCGAAGCCAAACGAGCGTGCGCCTTTAATCAGGATAAGCTCGTCATGCAGTGATTTGAACACCTCGCTCATGACGAATTGCCGCACGTCGGTGAAGAAGTATTTGTCGGCAACCTGTATCGTTTCGGCCTGCGACTTGATGTCGGGGCCTATGCCTATGAACTTCCTGACGCCGCGGTTCACCGCCAGTTCGGACACTGTGCGGTAGAGTTGTCCGGGCTGTTCGCCGCTCTGGCAGATGTCACTCAGTATGAGAGTGTGGCCGAGTCCCTTGTTTTCGGGTCGGCGGCACATGAAATCGAGGGCTATGTCGAGCGAATTTACGTCGGAATTGTACGAGTCGTTGATGATAATGCAGCCGTGCTGGCCCTCTTTCACCTCGAGTCGCATGGCCACGGGTTCGAGTTGCGCCATGCGACAGGCCAGGTCTTCGGGCGAAACGCCGAGATACAGTGCCACACAGACACAGGCAAACGAGCATTTCACCGACGCTTCGTCTATGAAAGGCAGACAGTACGTGCCGCTTACGCCTTTATACACATAGCCGATTTCGGTGGTTGAGCCGTTGTTCTTTATCGGGTTGAAGTACATGGCCGCACTCGTGTCAACCGTGCTCCAGCCTATTTTCTCACCGTTGAAGCCCGACTTGCGCACGCAGCGGCTGACGGTATCGTCGTCGGAGTCATATACTATCACGTGGGAATCGTGGAAAAGCTGCATCTTCTCCATGCACTTCTCCTCCATGGAGCGGAAGTTCTCCTGGTGGGCAGAGCCGAGTGACGTGAGCACACCCACGGTCGGCTGTATTATGTCGCGCAGTGCCTGCATCTCGTCGGGCTTGCTTATGCCCGCCTCAAACAGACCTACCTGCGTGTTCTCGTTGAGCAGCCACACCGAAAGCGGCACTCCAATCTGCGAATTGTAGCTCTTGGGCGAGCGCGTCACCACCATCTGCGGCGACAAGAGCTGGTAGAGCCACTCCTTAACCATCGTCTTGCCGTTGGAACCCGTTATGCCTACGACCGGTATGTCGAAGCCGTCACGGTGGCGTTCGGCCAGTCGTTGCAGGGCTTCAAGGCTGCTTGTCACTTTAAGGAAGTTGGATTGGGGGTAGTCAGCGGCGGCATTGTCGGGCACCGCTTCTACGACAAAGTTGCGCACCCCGCGCCTGTAAAGGTCATTGATATACCTGTGCCCGTCGTTGCGTTCCGTCTTCAGGGCGAAGAAAAGCGTCTCTTCGGGAAAGCAAAGCGAACGGCTGTCGGTGAGTATCCATCCGATGTTGGCGTCGGCGTCACCTATGCGCCGCGCTCCGATGAGCGTGGTGACTTTCTCTATCGTGTACTTCATTGCACAAAGAATGTTGTTTTACAACGCAAAGTTAGGGTATTTTTCCGACAAGAGAGCTGCTTTGCGCATTGTTTTGGCCATGAACTCCTTATACTCCTCGCTCTCGGGGTTGAACGGCTTGTGGCCTAACGCCTCCTTTATCGGCCTCCACTCCTCCAAGAACCGCTTTGCAGCCTTGCTGAAATACGCCTCGGAGAACTTCTGCCAGATGTATTCCACCGCCTGGTCGGACGGGTGCAGCATGTCGGGACGGTAGAAGCGGTAGTCGCGAAGCTCGTCCTCCACTATCTCATAGGCCGGGAAATATGTGCAATGCGGGTTGTTTTTCACCAACAGATTGGCCGCCAACAGCAGCGTGGCCTTAGACAAACGGCTGCCGTGGTAGCCATATTTGGCGTAGCGTATGGGGCTTACCGTCACGACAATGCGCACTTCAGGGTTGCGCTCTGCCAGTATTTCCGCCGCCCGTTGCAGGTATTCGTGGCACTGTTCCACGGTTAGTGCCTCCTCCTGAAACAGGTTTTGCGGCCTTTTCTGGCAGTTGTCAACAATCTCGCCCGTGGCCTTCAACCGATAGACGCGGTTGGTACCAAGCGTGAACAACGCCACTCGCGGAGCCTCGCCGCACCGCTCTACGGTGTGGAGTATGCTCGCCGGGTTGTACATCACGCCAAACGGGTTTACCGTAGCGAGGAACTTCTCCTCCACAAACCGCCTCCCTATATTGTCGGCGAAGCAGGAACCGACGAAGAGCATCCGCTCCTGCGGCTCTATCTCAAAGTCCGGCTTCGCTATATCTACTTTTGTCCTGAACTCCATTGGCGTATCTTGTATAGTCTGTATATATAATAAGGTGTATTCTTTGAGGACTTGTCTGCCTCCAAGCACCAAGCGCAACCCGCCTGTCGGCACAAGCCTCACACAAAATTCGGCATTTTGACCGAGACGCACAAGCATATTCAGAAGAAAACTGCGGTTTTGTCCTGAAAAAAGACTGCATACGTTTTTGCCAAAGATGTATATAACCCGTTGGCGGAATTAATTAGCACAGTCCACTAAGGTGGCAGGCGAGATGCGGAAGTGACGGAAACGTAATGCTGGAATAACGTCAATGACGGTTTGCATACAAGCCGACGTGTCGGCAGAGATGCACGTCACTACTATAAGCACCTACCATGCCGTTTGCTTTGAATTACAACCGGCACTCGTAAATGTGGCATTTAGCACCCGTAGATGCCGCATTTAGCACCCGTAGATGCCGCATTTAAGCCAGTACTTTGACACAAAGTACTGGGCCGAAACA
>CAVHML010000075.1:0-10859 GCA_963636905.1 bacterium | reverse complement strand
CAGATGCGTAGGGCACATTCGGCAAATGCCGTGTTTACGATACCTAAATGCCGTGTTTACGATGGCTAAATGCACCATTTACGATGGCTAAACCGCCCGTTTGTTGGAGGCCGTTGCGGCAGACACCTCCACTTATCTGCGCCGCCGGCTTGCATAACCGGGGATTTTTCTATAATTTTACACCGTCTTACAATTGCATAAACGCATGATTTTCTTCTTTTCAGGCACCGGGAACACGCATTGGGCAGCCCAAATCCTTGCCGAAACCACAGGCGAAAGGCTGGTCAGCATGACCGACAGCGAAGCGGAAACGGCCTACACGCTGGGCGAAGACGAGCGCATCGGCTTCTGTTTCCCCGTACACGGATGGCAGCCACCCAAGGCTGTGCGGCGGTTCATCGCCCGGCTGAGCATAGCCAACCCACAGGGGCACTTCTGCTATGCGCTGTGTACCTGCGGCGACAGTGCCGGACTGGCCATGGAAATGCTGGACGTTTGTCTGGCCGAAAAGGGCTTGAAGACCGACTGCCGCTTCTCTTTGGTGATGCCGGAGAGCTATGTGGTGCTGCCTTTCATGGTCACTGACTCGCTGAAACGCGAACGCCGCAAGCTGGAAACGGCACGGGCGGCGATGAAAAGGGTGGCGGAGTGCGTCAGCCAACGCCGCCGTGGAATAGACGAAACCAAGCGCGGACCTATGCCGTGGGTGCTCTCTCACGTGATTGGGGCGGTGTTCAACGCAGTACTGATTACCGATAAACCTTTCAAGACCGATGCCCGAAGATGCGCCAAGTGCGGCATCTGCGCCAAGGTATGCCCCACTGGAAACATCCTGTACGGCCAAGACGGCACTCCCACATGGGCGCACAGCGGAGCGTGTACGGCCTGTCTGGCCTGCTATCACCACTGTCCGCACCACGCCATAGGCTACGGGCCGCTCACCAAACGGCGCGGACAATACTACTACGGCATACACAAGGACAGTCAAACCGGCGAATGACCACACATGACGGCACGGACGGCAACGCCCAGCCGCACGGAAAACGATATAAAATAATGACGAGAAACATGAGAACCCTACTGCTTGCAGCCCTGCTCCTGGCCGGTGTCACAGCCGGAGCGGTGAAGATGAAACCCGGACTTACCGCCGTTGTGCAGAGCGACGGCACCACTTTGCTCGTGGAAGCCTTCGGTGACGAGGACTTCAGCTACTTCGTTTCGGAGGACGGGGTGCTCCTCTGTCAGGAGGGAACAGACTTCTTCATAGCCGAAACCATGCCCGACGGAACGCTCAGCCCCACCGCCCAGCTCGCCCATTCGCCCAAGATGCGGACTGAAAAGGAGTTGGTTGCAATAGCCAAACAGGACAGGGAGGCTTTTCGCAAGGCCATGTCGCACACAGCCAACGCCAACAGGATGAGGCGCGAACCGCTGCCATACAACGCTTCGCTGCTGCCACACACCGGCTCACCTGCCGTCCCGGTGCTGCTCGTTGAGTTCTCCGACACCACTTTTAAGGTGGACAGTCCGGCGAAAACGTTCAACAAATACCTCAACGCCGAGGAACTTTTCGACCGCAACGCCGACCCTTCCACAGGTCGGAACTACGGGAGCGTGGCACGATACTTCAGGGATATGAGCGGCGGAAAGTTCACTCCCAAGTTCGATGTCTATGGCCCGGTCAGGCTGAACCAGCCGTTGAAGTACTACGGAGCGGGGGCTTCGTCGCAGGAAAAGATGGACGAACTGTTCGCAGACGCCTGTGCGGCACTGGGCAAGGACAGCGTTTTCGCACAATATGACTCCAATGGCGACGGCTATGTTGACCTTATATATATAATATACGCCGGCTATGCGCAGAGCATAGTGGGCAATTCGACCGACTGCATACACCCCAAGTCGGGCACACTCGCCACACAGCCGGCGGTAGGAGGCAAGAAACTGCTAAGATACGGCGTGAACAACGAGCTTAACGGCACGCCCGCCGACCAGAAGAACGGATGGCTGATAAACGGCATCGGCCTGTTCTGCCACGAGTTCTCCCACTGTATGGGACTGCCCGACCTGTATCCGCAGGCGGGAAGCGTGGCCGAGAGGTGCATAAACCAGAACCTTGACTACTGGGACTTGATGGATGCCGGCGAATATACGTACAACGGCTACCGCCCAACCGAGTACTCTGCGTGGGAGCGCGAGCGGTTCGGGTGGATTGTGATAGACACTTTGGACGCACCGACCGACGTTACTCTGGCTCCGCTGTCGGCCGGAGGCAAGGCATACCGCATACTCAACGACAACGACCCTACGGGACACGAGTACTACATAGTGGAGAACGTGCAGCAAACCGGCTGGAACAAGAGCATTTTAGGCCATGGCATGCTCGTGAGTCATGTGGACTATTCGGACGAGATGTTCACCGTTGGCGGCTGCAAGGTGAACTCTACGCCGGGACATCCGCGCTTGACGCTTATTGCAGCCGACGGTCTTTTTGTGCCGGAATACTTCAGAGGAAAGACGATAAGCGAGAGTTCCAACGAGACGGAACGCCTTGCCAACGCAGGTCTCGTGGCCAAATACGGCGGCCAACTGCTTGATGTGGCCATGTATAAGGCCGAGGCTGCGGGCGACCCATACCCCGGTACGATGGAAATAACGTCGCTTACCGACGACTCATCGCCCGCTTCGGCATGGACATACACGGGCGGCAGCATGGGCAAACCGCTGACCGAGATAAGCGAAGACTCCGAAACGGGTGTCGTAACATTCAAGTTCAAGGGCGGAACACCGTCGGGCATCACCTCCATACGCAGCAACCATACCGCCAACGCTTCCTTCTACACTCTGGAAGGGGTTGACAAAGGGCGCGAATGGAGCACACTGCCCAAAGGCATATACGTGAGAGACGGCAAGAAAGTGGTGAAGCACTGAGGCGAAAAGGGCACTTTGCTGACCGCAAGAGCGATTGCTTACGGACAGTAAAGCGGCTTTCGTTCAGGCCATAAGCGTCTGTTTGATACAAAAAACGAGGGAGTTGCAGCGGACACCCCATCGGGTTATTCACTGCAACTCCCTTGGTTTGTTATTGTAAACCTGCGACCTGTTGTTACAAATCCCTTGGTTTGTTATTGCAACTCTTGCACCCTTTCTCCGTATATGGCCGGTCTGCAAGCGCAAATCAATAGATTCGGGGACCGAAGATGGTGGTTCCCACCCTGACAATGGTGCTTCCGCACTCCACAGCGATGCGGTAATCGTGGCTCATGCCCCATGACCGCTCGCAGAAAGCGTCGTCTGTGGCGAAATAATGCGACTTGACTTCATCGAAAAAGCGCCGGGCCGTGGTAAATTCAGAGCGTATTTGCGCCTCGTCATCCACAAACGAAGCCATCGTCATAAGTCCGCATATCCTCACGTTGTGCAGTTCCCGCCACTCTCCGTCGGCCAGTAGCTGGCGGCAAGCGTCGAGTGTCAGCCCGTACTTGGTGGCTTCCTGCGCAATATGCAGTTCCAGAAGCACGTCAATGGTGCGTCCGCACTTTGCGGCCTGTTTGTTTATCTCGCGCAGGAGCTTGATTGAGTCCACCGCCTCGACCATCGAGATGTACGGGGCGATGTATTTCACCTTGTTAGTCTGCAAGTGGCCGATGAAATGCCACTCGATGTCAGACGGCAGCGTGGCCTGTTTCCTGGCCAGTTCCTGCTCGTGGCTCTCGCCGAACAGGCGTTGTCCGCCGGCGTAGGCGGCCTCCAGATACTCGTTGGGGTGGAACTTGCTGACAGCAACGAGGCGCACTCCCGACGGCAAGTCGGCAAGCACGCGTTCCAGATTGCCCTTCACATCATAATCCATAGCCTCTTCCTCGCTTCTTTATTGTCTGTCAAGCCTTTGCAGACTGCTGCTCGTACTCTGGTTTGTCGTTGGTTTCCTTCTTCTTATACTCATAGACATCCATCAGCTGTGTCTCGCTTACGGATGCTATGGCGTAGTCTATCATGCCGCCGTCCATCACTTCCTTGATGTTTTTCACGGCACTTTCGAGTGTTCCGGCGTTGACAAGATAGTTCACGTTGGAGCGTTTCTCCTTGTCAGTCTTCTCGTCGATGGTGATAAACTGCAGCTTGGTCTTGTACCAACGGTCGGCTTCGTCACTGTCACTGAAGAAGATTTCCTTGTAGGCGGCCTTCTTTATGTCGGCAACCTCAAACTCTCCGCTGATGTAGGAGGACATTTCCTCCATGATACGCTGCTCCGCTTCGGTGAAGCTGAGGGCATCCACGGTATATAACTCTGTCACTTTCTTCTGCATACCGTCGTCCATGGTCTTCTCATAACGGATTTTGCACTCGAACCACTCGGCTGTTCTACTTCTCATAGTCTGTAATTATTTGTTCGTAAGTATTCGAGACGCAAAAGTAGCCCTTTTGGTCGAAACCTGCGAATTGGCGGTTAAAATTAATGTTAAGGGGCACAGGCATGCACAAAATGCCGGTGCTCTATGTATAAAGAAATCGCTTGATACTCTTCTTGGGTGTCTTCTCGAACTCCTCCTCGTGCAGTTCTATGGATGAAATCTTCGAGTAGGCCGGCATAAGTTGGTTCAGTTCCTGCCTGTTGCGCTCCATTGCCTCCGCAATGTCGTCATTATTTATGCCAAGAGCCTTGGCTTCGTCGTAGTCAGGGTGCACTAAGCCTACCAGTTTGCCGTCTCTCTGCACCACAACGCTTTCGATTACCAGCGGCAATGAGTTGAGTTTGTCCTCTATCTCTTCGGGATAGATGTTCTGTCCGTTCGATCCGAGGAGCATGTTCTTGGAACGCCCCTTGATAAACACGTTGCCTTCAGCGTCCATTGTGCCGAGGTCGCCTGTGTGATACCAGCCTTCGCTGTCGATGGTATTACGTGTGGCTTCCTCGTTTTTGTAGTATCCGAGCATTACGTTAAGCCCCCGTGCAAGAATCTCGCCGGGTTCTGTCTCCGGATGGGGACTGTCTATGCGCACTTCCATGTGCGCCACGGCACGACCGCAGCTTCCGGGAACGAAACTCTGCCAGTCGGAATAGCAAATGATGGGGGCGCACTCCGTAGCTCCATAGCCTACGGTGTAAGGGAACTCTATACGGTGGAGAAAACGCTCCACTTCCTGATTGAAAGCTGCGCCTCCCACGATTATTTCATAGAAGTTTCCGCCAAAGGCGTTTACCACCTGCTCGCATATCTTCTGCTGTACCTTGCGACTGATGACCGGCATGTTCATCAAAAGGCGCACGCGACCGTTCTGTATCTTCGGGAACACTCGCTTGCGGATTATCTTTTCGATGACCAGAGGTACGGCTATTATGACTGAGGGCTTCACTTCGGCAAATGCCTGGGCTATGATGGCTGGCGAGGGCACACGGGTGAGGTAGAACACGTGGCAGCCGTGGAGAAATTCAAAAAGGAATTCAAAGGCCATGCCATACATGTGGGCCATGGGGAGTATGCTTATCACATTGTCGCCGCGCTTTATTGTCTCGCCCAACACTCCCTCGGCGAAGTCGTAGTTGCTCCACAAGGCGCGGAAAGGCACCATCACGCCCTTTGAAAAGCCGGTGGTTCCGCTCGTATAGTTTATCATTGCCAGCTGCTCACCGTCGGCCTCACGGTAGTAGGACACGTGTTCCTTGCGGAAAAACTTCGGGTATTTGCGCCCGAACATTTCGTTGAGGTGCTCGCGGGCATAGGTCAGCTTGTCGGTACGCGACACCATGAGCGAATAGTCGGGTATGTTGATGATGCCTTCCAGCGTAGGCATGCGCGTAGGGTCGATGATTGTGCCCACCACATCGCCCACAAACAGGAAACGTGACTCGCTGTGGTTGACGATATTGTGTATCTGTTCGGCTGTAAACTCATGGAGTATCGGCACGGCTATGGCTCCATAGGTGAGTGTGGCAAGGAATGCCACAGCCCAGTTGGCGCTATTGCGTCCGCAGAGGGCTATCTTGTCGCCGCGCTTCACGCCTCCGTTTTCAAACAGTATGTGGAGCTTCTCTATCTTGCGCGCCACATCGTGATACTGGAGCGTCGCTCCCTTGTAGTCGGTGAGTGCGTCCAGGTCCCAATTGTCCGTGATGCTCTTTTCTATGAGCGCGTTCAGGCTCGGTATTTCCATTGTCATGCTTTTAATGTTCATTTGTCAGCACCGGCACTGTAAAGGTATCTCTTTATACTCTTCTTGGGTGTCTTCTCAAACTCGGCCTCATGCAGACGTATGGCGGCCAGGCGGCAGTAGGCAGGCAGCATGGCGTTGAGGTTCTGTCGGTTTTGTTCCATGACGCTCTCAAGGTCTTCTGTGGTGAACCCCATTCCTGCGGCCTCTTCGTAGTCGGGGTGGACAAGGGCAATGAGCCGCTCGCCGTCTTGCAGCACTATGCTTTCGCTCACCATGGTCATGGAGTTGAGCTTGTCTTCAATCTCTTCAGGATACACATTCTGCCCGTTTGCGCCGAGCAACATATTCTTTATGCGTCCCTTGATGAACACATGCCCGTCGGAACTCATCGTCCCAAGGTCGCCGGTGTGGTACCAGCCATCGCTGTCGATGGCATTACGGGTGGCTTCCTCGTTCTTGTAGTAGCCCAGCATTACGTTTGTGCCGCGCGCCACTATCTCTCCCGGCACGTTTTCGGGGTCTTCGCTCAGTATCTTCACCTCCATGTAGTCAACAGGAGTGCCGCAGCTGCCCGGAACAAAGTCGTGCCAGTCACAGTAAGCTATGAGGGGAGCACACTCGGTAGCCCCGTAGCCCACCGTAAACGGGAAGTCTATGTCCTTAAGGAACGCCTCTATCTCCTGGTTGAGCGGCGCTCCGCCCACAACAACCTCGTAGGCCTGGCCTCCGAACACGGCTTCCACCTGCTCGCAAATCTTCTGTTTCACCTTCTTGCTTATCACGGGCATGTTGAGCAACAGCTTCATCCTGTTGTTCTGTATCTTCGGAAACACGCCCTTGCGGATTATCTTTTCAACCACAAGCGGCACGGAGATTACTATGGAAGGCTTCACTTCGGCAAACGCCTTGGCTATGACGGCCGGCGAAGGCAGCCTGGTGAGGAAGTGGATGTGGCATCCGTTGCAGAACGGGAAAAGGAACTCCACCGCCATACCGTACATGTGAGCCATCGGGAGTATGCTCAGTATCTTGCTGCCGGGTTTCACATGACGTCCGAGCTTGTTCAGACAGAAGTCAACATTGCCCCACAGGGCACGGTAAGGCAGCATAGCACCCTTGGAAAAGCCCGTTGTGCCGCTCGTATAGTTGATAAGAGCCAGCTCGTCGCCGCTCTTCTCTATATAATAATGTACGTGATTGGCACGGAAAGCCATGGGATATTTGCGGCCGAACAGCTCGTTGAGGTGCTCGCGGGCATAGGTCAGCTTCTCCGAACGCGACACAAGCAGCGAATAGTCGGGTATGTTCACGATACCCTCCAGTGCGGGCATGGCCTCCGGGTCTATCGATTTCACCACCACATCGCCCACAAAGAGCAGCTTGGCCTCGCTGTGGTTTACTATATTGTGTATCTGTTCGGCATTGAACTCATGCAGTACGGGAACGGCAACAGCCCCGTAGGCCAGTATGGCAAAGAACGCCACCGCCCAGTTTGCACTGTTACGCCCGCAGAGGGCTATACGGTCGCCATGCGCCACGCCACTGTTCTCAAACAGTATGTGGAGCTTCTCTATCTTTCTGGCAACGTCGTGGTATTGGAGAGTTATGCCCTGATAGTCGGTCAAGGCATCCTTGTCCCAATTCTCTATTATGCTTTTTTCTATGTAGGAGTTAAAGCTGACAAACTTGTCCATTGCACAAAATTAGTAACAGTGTGCAAAGGTAAGCCTTTTAATGCACAAAACCAAATAAAATGTGCACTATTTGGCAATCAGAAGCGATGATGCTGGCGAAACGGTATCGGGCGTTGTTCCAAATCAGGTGGAAGAGTCACTGGGGCTTCTGCCTTATTTCAGGCATTGGTGTTGGTGCTGTCCGGGTTGCGGACAGCTTGGTTATGAACGCAATAGGTGGGTTAAAGAATATTAATGGCACGGGCTGTATGCCGCCTTTCGGCTTTATTTACTATTTTTGCATAGGACTTTCGCCGGCAAATGGCTATGGTTCAGTTCCAAATGCGGGCATCATTAAACCAACAGACATACGTACCTTGTTAATATAAGCGCACACTGACATCAACAGAAGCACACTCTAACATTAATACAAGCACACACTGGCATTATACAATCACGTACTAACAACTGTTATAATCACATATTACAATTAACATGAAACCAACTTTATTACTCTTGGCGGCTGGTATGGGCAGCCGTTACGGCGGTCTGAAGCAGTTGGACGGCCTCGGTCCGAATGGTGAAACCATCATGGACTATTCTATCTATGACGCTATCAAGGCAGGATTCGGCAAGATAGTGTTCGTAATCCGCAAGGATTTTGAAAAGGACTTCAAGGAAAAGATACTCAGCAAGTACGAAGGGCACATCCCGGCGGAGCTTTGCTTCCAAAGCCTTGACGCTCTGCCCGCAGGATTTGCCTGTCCCAAGGATCGCGTGAAGCCATGGGGCACCAATCATGCGGTACTTATGGCCAAGGAAACCATAAAGGAACCGTTTTGCGTCATCAATTGTGACGACTTCTACAACCGCGATGCGTTCATGGTAATCGGCAAGTTCCTGTCCGAATTGCCCGAAGGCAGCAGGAACAAATATGCCATGGTGGGCTTCCGTGTGGGCAACACGCTGTCGGAAAACGGTACGGTGGCGCGCGGCATCTGCTCGAAGGACGACAAGGGAAACCTGACTACGGTGGTGGAACGCACCGAGATTATGCGCGTCAACGGCCCTGTCTGCTACAAGGACGAGCAGGGCGAGTGGGTGGCAGTGGCCGACACAACGCCCGTATCCATGAACATGTGGGGCTTCACTCCCGACTATTTCGAGCACAGCGAGGCTTATTTCAAGGAGTTTCTCGCCGATCCGAAGAACATGGAGAACCTTAAGGCGGAGTTCTTCATACCGCTTATGGTCAACAAACTGATAAACGAGAAGACGTCAACCGTCGAGGTGCTCGACACAACGAGCAAGTGGTTCGGTGTAACTTACGCCGCTGACCGCCAGTCGGTAGTGGATAAGATACAGAAACTCATCGACGAGGGTGTCTATCCCGCCAAGTTGTTCTGACCGGCACTGTACTTCTTTTCAATAACTTTTCTTTTTCATGGCGTGCGGCGGTGGACTTTTGCTCCATTGCCGCACGTTTTTTATTTCCTTAAAGCACTCTCGCAGTTCCGCAGGAGCGCGTTTCCGTTGCGCAGGGGCGCATTTTGTGTTACGCAAGAGAACGTTTCCCGTTCCGCAGGAGTGCGTTTTCTATTTCCCAACCATTCACTTGGGTTAACGTTATCGTAAACTCTCTGTAACGCTAACGTAACACCCGCTTCGTACCTTTGCCGCCGTAACCAAACGAAAAGCAAAGAGTGAGAAGAACAATGGCAATGGTCGCTCTTGCGGTGTGCCTCGATACGGCTGCCCAAGAGTTCAGACCCGAGGTGCACGGCACCATTCGCAGCAAGTATGAGTACCAGACGGAGGAGGGCGAAGGCCGGTTTGAGGTGAGGAACGCGCGGTTCAGCCTCAGCGGAAAGGTGGTTGACGCGGTGGAATACAAGGCGGAAATAGACCTGTCTGACGAAGGTTCTATCAAGATGTTGGACGCTTACACGCGTGTAACGCCGTTCCGCAACTTCCAGATGACCGTCGGACAGATGCGCGTGCCGTTCACTATCGACGCCCACCGGTCGCCCCACCAGCAGTATTTCGCCAACCGGTCGTTCATAGCCAAGCAGGTTGGCAACGTGCGCGACGTGGGTGCTACATTCGGATATGCGGTTAACGCCGGCATACCCGTGAAGTTGGAGGCAGGACTGTTCAACGGATCGGGTCTGACCGGGCAGAAAGACTTCTGGACAAAGGGCGTTAACTTCTCGGCAAAGGCGCAGCTGTTCCTGCCGGGCGGCTTCAACCTGACGCTGAGTGCGCAGAAAATCCGCCCTTACCAGACCACTGTGATGATGTATGACGCAGGTGCATACTACCACGGCCACGGTTTCCACGTGGAAGCCGAATACCTTTACAAGCATTACGCCCACGGTGCGTTCGGCGATGTCAACGCCTTTGACGGCTTCGTCAGCTGGGACATACCCGTAAAGGGCAGGAAGAAGCTCGTGAAAACGGTGTCGCCGCTCGTGCGGTACGACTATATGGGCGACCACAGTGACGGGGAGGCCGACAGCAACGGTGCGCTTGCCGTCAACGACTACAAGCGTTCGCGCATCACGGGCGGCGCAACGCTGCACCTGTCCAAGCCGTTTGTGTCCGACATACGTCTGAACTACGAGAAGTATCTCTACCGTTCGGGAGCGGTGGCCAAGCCGTCGGAGCGCGACAAGATAGTCATCGAGTTCATGACACGCTTTTAGTTTCCAGCACGACACGGCGGTTCGCCACACGCGACCTTCATATTCGCAATTCGCAAACCTTATGGTTGTAATTCGCAAACATGACGGTTGCAATTCATAAACCTTATGGTTGTAATTCGTAACCCTTATGGTTGCGATTCATAAACCGCCCGTTTACGACCCTTAACCCGGCGCTTTGGCATCCGTAAACCGCCCGTTTGCGGATGACAAACCGCCGGGTTGTTTCCGCCCTCCCCTGCCTCCGCAGGAACAAAGGTGCGCTTGGAGCGCCGTGGCTCTATGGGTTGCGATGTGCCTTGATGCCGTTTCTCACGTGCATTTATACCGC
>CAVHML010000074.1:0-10879 GCA_963636905.1 bacterium | reverse complement strand
CGTTTATGGTGGGTTCTATAAATTAGCTTTGCCGGATTTTGAGGCTGTTTCCGAGAGCATATCGTCAGCGAGCAAGGGAGTAATGCGGGCATTACGACCGAGCGAGGTGGCGATATGAAGCGAAAAGAGGCCGAAAAGCGGTAAAACGTAACCCATATTGTCTTGTTGTTTATTACGGTGGTAATTTATAGAACCCACCTTAAGTCTGTTGGACGGGTGCAAATATAGAAGCAAATTTTGTCATTGTGCCAGTATGTCGTGTTTATTTGTCGCATTTTAACACTTCAAACGCAGGGCTTAACGGCTGTTTGCTGTTGGCAAACGGATAATAAAAATTAAGCAAACTGACAGTTTGGCACGGCCAAACGGCAGGGCTGCACTTCGCACAGCACCGCTTCACGGTCGGGAATAAGGCGTTTGAAGGGGATAGGGTGGGGTACGGAGACGGAATGGCCGGCCTTTGAAGCTCAGAAAGCCCGGTCTGCGGCGGTAAAGTCAGCGCATCTGGTTCTTTCCCAAGGCTCCATAGACCACCTTAGCCACCAGTGGCTTGCTCGTTTCGTCGGTCATTCCGTGTCCCAAGCGGCCGTATATGTACGGCACCTCAAGGCCTTTTATGCAGTAATGGGTTATGTCAGCCACCAAATCTATGTCGTCTATGTCGAACTCACCGCTGGCTTTCCCGTCGGCATAGACCTTTCTGAACAGCTCAATCTCGTCTTCGTCGAAGTTCTTCCGCACCTTTTCCACCATCCAGATGTTGCGGAAAAACTCCGCCCGCAGGTTCCCGTTGCGCACAACCGTCTCCTTTATCATGTTGAGATGGGTGTATATCAGCTCGATAATCTTGTCCTGGGGGTGCGTGTCCTTGGCGGCCACCTCGTCCATCTTGTCGGAAAGGCGCTCCAGCTCCGACTCTATCACGGCGTAATACACGTCGTCCTTGCTCTTGAAGTAGGTGTACAGGGTGCGCCGGCCTCGTCCTGACGCTACGGCGATGTCGTTCATCGTCGTGTTTTCAATCCCGTTTTTCGCAAAAAGCTGGCGAGCCACATCGACCAACCGCTGCCTCGTTTTCGTTATCGACATATTTATCTCCCTTAAAACCGACGTTGCACATTGCTTAAGTCGTGTGCAAAAATATCAAATATATTCCGATTGGACAAATATTTCAAGGGGAAAAGGAGCGCGGAGTGCCTGTATCCACGGCTTATGGAGTCCATTTCGGGGCGGCAGACTATTCGGTCAGCTTGCCGTCGGCCTCAAGTGCGTTCCAGAAAGAATACCTTGCTTCGGGGTTGACGGCCTCTATACGGCTGAAAACGTCCCTCATAGCGGTGCGCTGCGAGTCTCTTTCAAAGGGGCAGACCTTCAGCTGAGGCTCGTAACCGCACAACCGGGCGAACGCCTCGATGTCGCTTTCCTCCTCAAGACACAGCGGACGGATGATTGTAAGCGGCATTTTCTTCATGGCAAGGCGCACCGGCATGGTGGAGAAGTGGCCCTGGAAAAACTGGTTCATCATGGTTGTGTGTATGATGTCGTCCATGTGGTGGCCGAGAGCCAGCTTGTTGCAGCCCAGTTCCTGTGCGGTTTTGAACATCTGCTTGCGCCTGTGCCACGAGCAGAGGAAACATTCGGGCTTGCGGGAGTCGGCGTTTTCGTCGAAGCGGGTGGTTACTGTGCGGAGCGGCACGCCGAGTTTTCCGGCGAAAGTCTCAAGGTAGGAGGTGTCAGAGCGGTAGTCTATGTTCTCCATCCGCACGTGCAAGGCAGTAATTCTGAACGAGGGACGGGTTATTTTCATGCGCTTTGCGAGCAGTTCCAGCAGGCATAACGAGTCCTTACCGCCCGACAGGCCGACGAGAACATGGTCGCCGTCGTCTATCAGACGGTAGGTTGTCAGTGCCTTCTGGAAGCGTCTCGTTATCTTGCGCTCCAGTTTTTGTTCGTCAGAGAGTGCGGGCACGGTTCTTATATCGTTGGGATTTTTATCGAAAGTTGCCGCCCTGTGCAAACGCCCCGGCGGGTTGCAGTGGACAACCCGCCGGTTTGCGATACACAAACAGGGCGTTTACGGTATCTAAACCGCCCGTTTAAGAGGCGTAAACCGGGCATTTACGACTGCCAAACAGGCCGTTCGCGAGAAACAGGCAGGTTATTCGCGACAGATTACCGTACCGTTGGCCTGATGCGTGGCAAGCACTAACACCTCGGCAATCTGCACATGGTCGGGAGCACTGGCCGCATAGAAGACCACATCGGCTATGTCGTCGCCGTTAAGTGGCTTGATTCCACGATAGACACTGTCGGCCCGCGCATCGTCACCACGGAAGCGGACGTTGGAAAAGTGGGTCTCCACCAGTCCGGGCTTCACGTTTGTCACCCTTATCTTGGTGTGTGCCACGTCAATACGCAGCCCGTCGGAAAGGGCCTTCACCGCACTTTTCGTGGCGCAATACACGTTTCCGCCTGCGTAGGCGGCATCTCCGGCCACGCTGCCTATGTTGATTACGTGGCCGCAGTTGCGCTCTACCATGCCCGGAACGACCAGCCGCGTCATGGTAAGCAGCCCCTTTATGTTGGTGTCCACCATCTCGTCCCACTCGTCGGGGTCGCCTTCGTACTCAGGATCAAGCCCCCGGGCCAGCCCGGCGTTGTTTACCAGCACGTCAATGCGCCGCCATTCATCCGGCAGAGAGTCCATTGCCCTGACGGCAGCCGCCCGGTCGCGCACGTCGAAGTTGAGGGTGAGCACATGGCAACCGTCTGTTCCCAATGCCGTTTCCAACTCTTCCAGCTTACGGGAGTTGCGCCCCGTGAGTATCAGGTCGTACCCTCCCTTGGCAAAACGCTTGGCACAACCCTCGCCGATGCCGCTGGTCGCACCCGTTATCAGCACTATCTTCTTTTTCATAACATATATTTTCGTGGCCTTTGCCACCTTGTTCCATATCCCAAATCTACAATCCAGTAGTCCAAATTGCGCAACGTGCTCAGTACAGATGCCGCAGTCAGGCCGCCTTTCAGTCCATGAAAACCAGATAGACCGCACCTATGAGGAGCAGGAAAGCCAGCACATGGTTCCAGTGGAGCGACTGTCCTTGGAAGAGAACGTGGGCAATGACGGCAAAAACCACCAGACTGACGCACTCTTGGATGACCTTCAGCTGCACCAAAGTGAACGGCCCGCCGTTGCCGTTGAAGCCTATGCGGTTGGCAGGCACCTGACAACAGTATTCAAAAAAGGCTATTCCCCACGAGAAAGCGATTACTCCGAGCAACGGCCATTGGCTCGACACACCCGTCTGTTGCAGTCTCAGGTGGCCGTACCAGGCCAGTGTCATGAACACATTGCTCAACAGGAGCAGCAAAATGGTATATAAACCGTTCATCAACGCTCCGATTACTGTTTGGAAAGGTTCGCATCCATGTTGGCAGCAGCCCTCCTGCCGTCGCCCATGGCAAGGATTACGGTGGCTCCTCCGCGCACTATGTCGCCTCCGGCGTATATTTCCGGCCGCGAACTCTGCATCCCTTCGCTTACGACTATGGTGTTCTTGCGCCCCAACTCAAGGCCTTCGATGGAGTTGGGCACCAGCGGATTGGGCGAAACTCCCACGGCCACAATCACCTGGTCTGTGTCTATCGTCACCGTCTTGCCCTCCACCGGCACCGGACTGCGCCGTCCACTTGCGTCAGGCTGGCCGAGTTCCATCACTTGAAGCACGGCCTGACACACGGCTCCGCTCTCGTCTGCCTTGTATTCCAACGGGTTGTGGAGCGTGAGGAAGTGTATTCCCTCCTCTTTGGCGTGCTTGACTTCTTCAAGACGTGCCGGCATTTCGGCCTCGGAGCGGCGGTAAACGAGCGTCACCTCGGCTCCCAAACGCTTGGCAGTGCGGCAGGAGTCCATCGCAGTGTTGCCTCCGCCGACCACGAGCACGCGCTTTCCGAGGTTCATCGGGGTGTCTGTCGCAGGATTAGCGGCATCCATAAGGTTGACACGTGTAAGGTATTCGTTTGACGACATGATGTTTATCGAGTTCTCACCCGGTATGTTCATGAAATTGGGAAGCCCTGCACCAGAGCCTACAAAGACGCCTTTGAAGCCCTGAGCCTCCAGTTCCTCTACGGAAACGGTCTTCCCGACGATGCAGTCGGTATGGAAGCGCACACCCATCTGCTTCAGGTTTTCTATCTCGACATCCACTATACGGTTGGGGAGGCGGAACTCTGGTATGCCGTACTTGAGCACTCCGCCTATCTCATGCAACGCTTCAAAAACGTGAACCTCGTATCCGCGCTTCGCCATGTCGCCGGAAAAGCTCAGTCCGGCAGGCCCTGAGCCTACCACAGCCACCTTCTTTCCGTTGGAAGGAGCCATGTCGGGCAGCGAAATGTTGCCGCTTTCACGCTCGTAGTCGGCCACGAAACGCTCCAGATAGCCTATCGCCACCGCCTGTCCGCCCGTCTTGAGATGTATGCAGCGGCTTTCGCACTGCTTCTCCTGCGGACATACGCGGCCGCACACGGCTGGTAGTGCCGACGTGTTCTTTATTACTTTGGCTGCGGCAAGCAGTTCGCCGCGCTCAACGTTCTTTATGAATGACGGAATGTCTATGTTTACGGGGCATCCCTCGACGCATGACGGCTTGGCACAGTCAAGGCAACGCTTGCTTTCCCTAACGGCCATCTCCTTTGTGAGACCGATGTTCACCTCCTCAAGCCTCGTCTTGGAGCGGTATTCCGGCTCCAGTTCGGGCATAACCACACGCTCCACGGCCATCCTTTCCTTGGGTTTCACTGCGGTTCTCAACGCCTTGCGCCACTCGGCATCGCGGTCGGTGAGTGCTGATATAGGCTCTTCGCTGCGTTTTGCGCCTGTCTGCGTCTGTGAAGATGAGGTTTCAGAGTTGCAAGAGGTTGTTTCAGACTTGCAAGAGTCTGCTTCCGGCTTGCCGTTCAGGCCGCCCAGATGCTCTTCAAAGTGCTTCATTTCCTCCTGTTCCGCCTTTTTGAAGGTTCCCATGCGCTTGAACATCTCGTCCCAGTCAACGAGTGAGCCGTCAAACTCGGGTCCGTCGATGCATACAAACCGGGTCTTTCCGCCTATTGTAAGGCGGCATGCACCGCACATACCCGTACCGTCAACCATGATAGTGTTAAGGGATACATCGGTCGGAATGTTGTAACGCTGGGTGAGAAGGCAGCAGAACTTCATCATAACGGGAGGGCCTATGGCAAACACCTTGTCTATATGCTCGCGCTCAATGAGCTTTTCAATGCCCACCGTGACCACACCTTTCTCGCCGTAAGAGCCGTCGTCGGTCATTATGATGGTCTCGTCGCTATGCTTGCGCACCTCGTCTTCGAGTATAATGAGGTCTTTTGTGCGTCCTGCCAGCACCGAAAGCACACGGTTGCCGGCCTCTTTGAGTGCCTTTATGATAGGAAGCATGGGTGCCACACCGACCCCTCCGCCGGCACAGATGACCGTTCCGTAGTTCTCAATGTGAGTGGCGTTGCCCAAAGGCCCGACCACATCGGTTATGTAGTCGCCCTCGTTGAGCATGCAAAGTTTGGCAGATGACAGTCCCACCTTCTGCACTACGATTGTGATTGTGCCCCGTCTTGGGTCGGCATCCGCTATGGTAAGCGGCATCCGCTCGCCCTTTTCGCCTATGCGAACTATCACGAAATTGCCCGCCTTGCGGCTCTTGGCAATCAGAGGAGCCTCTACCTCAAAGAGAAAGACGTTCTCCGAAAACTGTTTTTTGCATACTATCCTGTTCATAAAGCCGTTTGTTTGGTTGTTGAAGTGTAAGGGAAACGAAAAGCACAATGGACAACAGCCGCCCCAAGTGTGGCATCCGTCGCCCATTGTCCCGTTGCTTTTCAGCGTATATATAATATGTACGCGCGTATCATTGGAAGTTATTGTCGTCAATCATGTCAAATCCGCAGTAGGGAACGAGGCATTTCGGCACGCGAATGCCCTCGGGAGTCTGGTTGTTCTCCAGTATTGCGGCCACAATGCGGGGCAATGCGAGGGCTGAACCGTTCAGTGTGTGGCAGAGTTCTATGCGTTTGTCGTCAGCGCGGCGGTAGCGGCACTTCAGCCGGTTGGCCTGATAGCTCTCGAAATTGGACACTGAAGACACCTCAAGCCAACGCTTCTGCGCTCCGCTCCACACCTCAAAGTCGTAGCAGATGGCCGATGTGAAGCTCATGTCTCCGCCGCACAGCCGCAGAATGTGGTAAGGCAACTCCAGCTTCTGCACGAGTCCCTCCACGTGGGCGAGCATTTCCTTCAGGCTTTCGTAGGAGTGTTCGGGCGTATCTATGCGCACTATCTCCACTTTGTCGAACTGGTGCAGACGGTTGAGTCCCCTCACGTCCTTGCCGTATGAACCGGCTTCGCGGCGGAAACAGGCCGAATAGGCGGTGCGTTTCACCGGCAAATCCTTCTCGTCCAGTATGGTATCGCGGAAGATGTTTGTCACCGGCACTTCTGCGGTGGGTATTAGGTAGAGGTTATCGAGGTTGCAGTGGTACATTTGTCCCTCCTTGTCGGGCAGCTGACCCGTTCCGTAGCCCGATGCCTCGTTCACTACGTAGGGCGGTTGCACCTCCAGATAGCCGCTCTTGCGTGCCTCCTCAAGGAAGAACGCTTCGAGTGCGCGCTGCAGACGCGCCATCTTTCCAATGTAGAACGGGAAACCGGCGCCCGTAACCTTTACGCCCATGTCGAAGTCAATGAGGTTGTACTTGCGGCAAAGGTCCCAGTGGCACAGTGCATCCGCACCGAGTTGGGGCATCGGGCCGCCCTCTTTCACAACGACATTGTCCGATGCGTCCTTGCCTTCCGGCACGTCGTCGTTGGGTATGTTGGGTATTGAGCACAGCAAATCGTGCAGTTCTTTCTCCGCACCGTCCATGGTTTCCTGCAAAATACGGTCGGTCTGTTTCAGCTCGGACACCTTGGTTTTCATGGTTTCCGCATCGTCTTTCTTGCCCTGCTTCATCAGACTGCCAATCTCGGCGGCCATCTTCTTGGCCTCCTGCTTGTTCTTGTCCAGTTCTTTCTGGGCTTCACGGCGGCGTTTGTCAACCGTCAGCACCTTGTCAACGGCTTCGCGGGCACCCTCAAAGTGCTTCTTTTCCAAGCCCCGAACAACGCGTTCTGTCTCTTCACTGATCAGTTTAAGTGTAAGCATATACTATGTTTTTATGTCCTTTTGTAGGTTTTACGCCACAAAGTTACACTAAAATATCCATATAAAACCCAAAACGCCTTTATTAAAGTAAGCCCCCGGAACGGGAAGCCGCCAGTGCGGACTTCGCAAACACGGCATTTAGCTATCGTAAGTGGGGCATTTACGACCCGTAAACACGGCATTTACGGGTGCTAAGTGCGGCATTTACGATGCGTAACCCGGCGGGTTGCGAAACTGTCAGTGCGTCAGGTGCGTACAAAGGGCACTGCTTGGGCTGATGAAAAAGGGCGTTTGGCTTTGCCGTTTATGCCTTTTTACTTAATTTTGCTGCCCGAAAACACTGTTGGAATGGACGATTACATAGAGCTAAAAGGCGTTCGGGTGAACAACCTGAAGAACATTGACGTCAAGATACCGCGCAACAAGTTTGTAGTAATAGCCGGAGTGAGCGGCTCAGGCAAGTCGTCGCTGGCCTTCGACACGCTCTATGCCGAGGGCCAGCGCCGCTATGTGGAGAGCCTGTCGGCCTATGCGCGGCAGTTTCTCGGCAGGATGGACAAGCCCGAATGTGACTTTATCAGGGGCATACCGCCCGCCATCGCCATAGAACAGAGGGTCACAAGCCGCAATCCGCGCTCCACTGTGGGCACTACCACCGAGATTTACGACTATCTGCGGCTGCTCTACGCACGCATAGGCCGCACGTTTTCGCCCGTAAGCGGTGAGGAGGTGAAGAAGCACAGCACGGCTGACGTGGTGGAGTGTATGGAGAAGTTCGCCAAAGGCACCAAGTTCGTGCTGCTTTCCCCACTGCGCATCAGCGAGGGACGCACAGTTGAGCAGCAGCTGAAGACGAGTATGCAGCAGGGATATGCCCGGTTGTTGGTCAAAGGCGACTTCATGCGCATAGACGACTGCCTCGCTTCCAAAGCCTACGAGGGCTTGCAGGCCGACGACATCTGGATAGTTATCGACCGTATGTCGGCCGACGGCTCGCAGGACAGCATCTCCCGGCTGTCGGATTCCGCCGAGACAGCCTTCTACGAGGGCGACGGACGGTGCCGTATGGTGGTAATGCCGTCGATGATAAGCTACGACTTTTCCACACGATTCGAGGCAGACGGCATGACATTCGAGGAACCCGGCGACAATATGTTCTCGTTCAATTCTCCTGCGGGGGCGTGTCCCGAGTGCCAAGGCTTCGGCAGCGTGATGGGAATAGACGAGCGGCTCGTCGTGTCCGACCCGTCTCTGAGCGTTTACGACGGCTGTGTGGTGTGCTGGCACGGCGAGAAACTGGACGCATGGCGCAGGGAGTTCTGCCGCAGGGCGGCTGCTGACAACTTCCCGGTGTTCGAACCGTACCACAAACTGACCGCCGAACAGAAGGAATGGCTGTGGCACGGACTGCCAAGCGAGCGCGACAAAGACCTTGACGACCAGGTTTCCATCGACTCTTTCTTCCACATGGTGAGGGAAAACCAGTACAAGATACAGTACAGGGTGCTCTTGAGCCGGTACAGAGGCAAAACTGTCTGCCCCGTATGCCACGGAACAAGACTGAAAAAGGAGGCCGGTTACGTAAAAATAGGCGGCAGAAGCATCTCTTCGCTCGTGGACATGCCTATAACAAGACTTCAGGAGTGGTTTGCCAACCTGCGGCTTTCCGAGCGCGAAACGGCCATTGCCGGCAGACTTCTGCACGAGATAACGAGCCGGTTGCAATTCATTGTTGATGTGGGGCTTGGCTATCTTACGCTGAACCGTCCCTCCAACACTCTGAGCGGCGGCGAAAGCCAGAGGATAAGCCTTACCACTTCGCTCGGAAGCAGCCTCGTAGGCTCGCTCTACATACTCGACGAACCGAGCATAGGGCTGCACTGCCGCGACACAGACAAGCTCATAGGAGTGTTGCGGAGGCTGCAAAAACTGGGCAACACGGTGGTTGTGGTGGAGCACGACGAGGAGATAATGCGCGCAGCCGACTATCTGATAGACGTAGGTCCCGACGCGGGAAGCCTCGGAGGCCGCATCGTGTTTGAGGGAAGCGCGGCGACAGTAAGCGAAGAGGCTCTTGTCAGGTTCCCGGAGAGCCACACGGTGAAGTATCTCACGGGAGTGGAGAGCATAGCCGTACCGCACAGCCGGCGGAAGTGGAACATGAGCATCCGCATAAACGGCGCACGAATGAACAACCTGAGGGGTATCAACGTGGAAATACCGCTCAACGTGCTCACAGTGGTTACGGGCGTGAGCGGATCGGGCAAGTCGAGCCTCGTGAAAGGCATCTTCTATCCGGCACTGAAGCGCAGGTTGGGCGACGTGGCCGACACTCCCGGAGAGCACAGCTCGATGGACGGCGACATAAAGGCGGTGAAACACGTGGAGTTTGTTGACCAGAACCCGATAGGAAAGAGCACGCGCTCAAACCCCGCAACCTACGTAAAGGCATACGACGCCATCAGAGACCTGTTCGCAAGGCAGCCTTTGGCCAAGCAAATGGGCTTCACCGCACAGTATTTCTCGTTCAACGCCGACGGCGGACGGTGCGACGAGTGCAAGGGAGCGGGCGTGATAACGGTTGAAATGCAGTTCATGGCCGACCTCGTACTGACCTGTGACAGCTGCCACGGGCACCGTTTCAAGAAGGAAATACTCGATGTGCGCTTCGCCGGAAAGAACATTGACGACGTGCTGGACATGACTATAAGCGAGGCAATCGGCTTCTTTGAGGCCAACGGCGAGGCAGGTGTGGCCCGCAGGTTGCGCCCCCTCGAAGCCGTGGGGCTGGGTTACATCAAGTTAGGGCAGAACTCTTCCACCCTGTCCGGCGGCGAGAACCAACGCGTAAAGCTGGCCTACTTCATCGGACAGGAACGCCAGGAACCCACAATGTTCATCTTTGACGAACCCACCACGGGACTTCACTTCCACGACATACAGTGTCTGCTCTCGTCATTCAACGCCCTGATAGAGCGGGGGCACAGCGTATTGGTCATAGAGCACAACCTGGAGATAATAAAGTGTGCCGACCACATCATAGACATCGGCCCCGGCGGCGGCGAACAGGGCGGTTCGCTCGTGGCAGCCGGCACTCCCGAAGCGGTAAGCGGCTGTAAGGAAAGCATTACCGGCCAATATCTGAAGGACAAACTTTATTGATAATTATTTTGCGAAACTAAAAAAAAAGCCTAACTTTGCAACCGCTATTCTGAAAGGGAGCTTTTTCAATGCCGATATGGCTCAGTTGGTAGAGCAATTCATTCGTAATGAATAGGTCCTCGGTTCGAGTCCGAGTATCGGCTCACCCTTTCACGGGCAGCAATCCGATGGGATACCCCATGCAAGCGGCAATAGCTCAGTTGGTAGAGCATTGGCTTCCCAAGCCGAGGGTCGCGGGTTCGAGTCCCGTTTGCCGCTCAATCCACAGACATCCATTCCCCTTACGCAAGTAAACCGACTCTTTCTCGACAGGAAACCGAATCCTTTTCGACGGGAAACCGAATCCTTTTCGATTGGAAGCTGAATCCTTTTGATTGGAAACTGAATCCTTTTCGACAGGAAGCTGAATCTTTTTCGACGGGAAACCGAATCCTTTTCGACGGGAAGCTGAATCTTTTTCGATTGGAAATTGTTTTCTTTTCGACAGGAAGCGACTT
>CAVHML010000073.1:0-10886 GCA_963636905.1 bacterium | reverse complement strand
TTGGGGTATTCCTTGTGGCGGAGGTAGCCTTGCAGTCCTGCTATCTGGCAGGGCGTTCCCACAAACATCACCTTACGTCCTTGTTTCAAAAATTGTTCCGCCTCCCTATAGGTATTCTCTATGCGGCTCTGCAAGTACTTGCTGCCCATCATGGGATAGACCCCCTCAATGGTCTCCGTATAGATATGATGCACTTCCCAAGCCTCGTCATAGACTGCACCGAAGACCACACCACCTCGCTCGATGACGTTTCTTGCCAAGGGGAGGAACACGCCTCCCGAGGAGCTGTCCATGCGCTCCTGCTCGTTGCGGTTCTTCGCCGCCAGCACGGAGAGGGGCGTTATCTTGTCCTGCGGACTGAGAATAGGGCAAACCTTCTCGCACAGTCCGCACTTCGTGCAGACGCTCTCGTCTACTTGGGGATAGAGAAATCCCTCGCTGTCTTCACTCAGGGTGATGCAGTGCTTGGGGCAATGCTGAAGGCATGCAGTGCAACCGCAGCATTTACCCCCCCCTATTGCTATACAGCCTATCAACTTACTGATACTCATGGATATATATCACTCTGTCCGTTGGCGGAATTAATTTAAGCTGATAAACATAAATAAAAAGCTGCGCATACCGTTGGTATTAGCGACTTAGTGGTATTCAAAAATATCAAGTTCAAAATCATCGTATGCACATATCTTTTATACAAAGGTCGTCAAAATACTTGGGATATGCAAGCAATTCTCAGAAAATCTCGTCAATGAATTTAGCAACATTCCACGCTTTATGATTCGTAAACACGGTATTTGCGGTGCGTAAATGGCACACTTAGCCATCGTAAACACGGCATTTACGGGTCGTAAACGGGCGGTTTGCGATGCGAGGGGCGCAAGGCAGCATCCGCAAAGGGCAGCCCGGAGGCCGGCATACCCTAAATAAAATGAAAATCTTTGGGCGGTCGGCGGCTTTGCAGTAACTTTGCACGTAACAAAAACAAGCCAACAAGCACACGAAAAGCGATGAGAATAGTGATGATAGGAGCCGGCCGCCTCGCCACAAACCTTGGCAGGGCACTGCTGAACGCCGGCCACGACATAATGCAAGTGTATAGCCGCACGATGGAAGCGGCACAGGAAGCGGCAGCAACAATGGGGGGAATGCCCACAAACCGTACAGACAGCATAACAAAGGAGGCGGATGCATACATCTGCGCAGTGACCGACTCCGCCCTACCCGACCTTCTGCCAACACTGTGCAGGGGGCGCGAGCAGAAAGTGTGGCTGCATACGGCGGGCAGCATGCCCATGGAGCTGTTCAAAGGCATGGCACTGCACTATGGAGTGCTCTATCCTATGCAGACTTTCTCCAAGGAAACGGCGGCCGATTTCAGCCACATACCGTGCTTTATCGAGGCAAACGACGAGCTGGCAAGGCAGACTATAGTGAAAATGGCGACGGACATCAGCACGGAGGTTACCCCTCTGTCGTCGGCAGACAGGAAATACCTGCACCTCGCAGCGGTGTTCGCCTGCAATTTCGCCAACCACTGCTACACGCTGGCAGCCGACATACTGGAAAAACACGGCATGGACTTCAGTGCATTGCTGCCGCTTATTGACGAGACAACACGCAAGATACACCTCATGCAGCCACGGACGGCACAGACAGGGCCGGCGGTAAGATATGACGAAAACGTGATAAGGGCGCAAAGTCAGCTGCTTCGCGACGACCCGTTTGCCAAGGAAATATACGACCGCATGAGCATTAGCATACACAAAAAGGCTATCAACAATGATAAACTACAATCTTGAACAGGTGAAAGCCATCGTGTTCGACGTTGACGGAGTGCTGAGTTCGGAGACAATACCGCTGCATCCCGACGGCGAACCGATGAGAACGGTGAACATCAAGGACGGTTACGCCATACAACTGGCCGTGAAGCACGGACTGCGCATCGGGATAATAACCGGAGGCACCACCTCAAGCGTGAAGAAACGCTACGAGGGGCTTGGTGTCAGCGACATATACATGGGCAGTGCCGTAAAGACAGAAGCATACAGCGACTTCAAGAAGAGGCACAACCTGGCCGACTGTGAAATCATGTATATGGGTGACGACATCCCGGACTATGAGGTGATGAGACTGTGCGGCTGCCCGGTGTGTCCCAAAGACGCCGCCGCCGACATAAAAGCCATAAGCCTTTACATCAGCGACAGGTGCGGCGGCGAAGGCTGCGGGCGCGATGTGATAGAGCAAACGCTGCGTGCACAGGGCAAATGGATGGCCGACGGAAAGGCATTCGGCTGGTAAAACAGGAGAAAACACAGAAGATACGGAAAGGAAAACGGCATGCTCGACAACATAAGGAAATACAAGGTGATACTGGCAAGCAACTCTCCACGGCGGAAAGAGCTGCTCGGCGGACTGGACATAGACTTCTGCGTGCGCACACTGCCGGGGATAAGCGAAGATTATCCCGAGTCGCTGGACGCAACCGACATACCTTTATATATAGCACGCGAGAAAGCCGAGGCCAACAGGCCGCAAATGGCCGACAATGAACTGGTGATAACCGCCGACACCGTGGTGGTTCTGGGCAACGAAGTGCTCGGCAAGCCCGACAATGACGGCGAGGCGCGCCAGATGCTGCGCAAGTTGAGCGGCAAAACCCACCAGGTGATAACCGGGGTGTGCCTTATGACAAAGGACAAACAGCGCAGTTTTGCAGTAAAGACCGACGTGACATTCAAGGAACTCGCCGACGAAGAGATCGAATACTACGTCTCCACATACCATCCAACCGACAAAGCCGGAGCCTATGGCATACAGGAATGGATAGGATACGTGGGGGTGACGTGGCTCAACGGCAGCTATTTCAACGTGATGGGGCTGCCCGTACAGCGCATATACCAAGAACTGCAGAACTTCTAAAGCCCGGTTCTTCAATACGAACAAATGGCTTAACCCCACTATGAAGCCCGTTTCTCAATATAGACAAAGGGCTTCAAGACCACAGGAGGCCGGTTTCTCAATATAGACAAAAGGACTTCAAGCCACAGGAGGCCGGTTTCAGAGCTTAAAACCGTTCGGATTTCAGAATAGTTTTGTATCCTAAACGGTTACAATCCGTTAAGATGTAGTTAAAAAGACTTGATTTGCGAATATTTTTGCTGAAACATTTTGTACATTAACCAAACTGAATTACTTTTGCAAGTACAAATAGTAATTTTAATCTATATTTATCATTTTCCTAGACGAGGAAACCGTTCGCGAGAATCGTTTCCTCTTTTTCTTTTATATGCACGGGCTACGGAAGCCCACAGCACAGGTTCCGGAAGTTTACCGCACAAGTTCAGTCTGATTTCCACACAGATTACGTCTGCAAAGCGCCGCTCCGCTATGCCTTACGCGCACAATAAAAACCCAAACCGGTCTTGGTTTCAAGCCTTGAAGGCTTCCCTTTCGGGTCAAGACCGGTTTGGGTTTAATGGCAAATGCCCTGTCTGTATTGCTTAATCCAATCCGAAGAGTGTCTTCAGACCACCGTCAACGCCAGAGAAGCCCATGAAGGCGAGACTCAACAAGCTGGCTGTAACGAGAACAATGGCCATGCCGCGCATACCCTTGGGCACATTGGAGAAAGCCAACTGCTCGCGCAAGCCCGCAAAAACGATGAGAGCAAGGCCGAATCCGAGGGCTGTAGAGAAAGCGTAGACGATGCTCTGGAGTATGTTGTAGTCCTTTTGTATCACGAGAATAGCCACGCCGAGCACGGCACAGTTTGTCGTAATAAGCGGAAGGAATATGCCCAAGGCTTGATACAGCGCAGGCGAAACCTTCTTCATGATTATTTCAACCATTTGAACGAGTGCCGCAATGACGAGAATGAACGCAATGGTCTGCAAATACTGCAAGCCGAAGGGGTCGAGCACAAGCTTCTGCACTATATAAGTGACTATGGTGGAAAGCGTAAGCACAAAGGCTACGGCAGCTCCCATGCCCAGTGCGGTGCTGATTTTCTTGGAGACACCGAGGAAAGGGCATATCCCAAGAAACTGGGACAGCACGATATTGTTGACGAATATGGCCGATATGAATATCAATAAGTATTCCATAAGACTATGCTTTCTTTAGTTTGTTGACTATAGCTATAAGGTATCCGAGTGTGAGGAACGCTCCCGGAGGAAGCACAAAGAGCAGTATGTTGCACGTTTCGGGCAGAAGCGCGAAGCCGAACACCGAACCAGAACCGAGCAACTCGCGCACTGCGCCAAGCAAAACGAGAGCTACGGTGAAGCCCAAGCCTATGCCGAGACCGTCGAACAGGCTCTGCACGGGTCCGTTCTTGCAGGCAAACGCCTCTGCTCGGCCAAGTATGATACAGTTGACCACAATCAGAGGTATGTAAAGTCCCAGAGCTTCGTATATAGACGGTACAAACGCCT
Source organism: bacterium (assembly GCA_963636905.1). GTDB lineage: Bacteria > Bacteroidota > Bacteroidia > Bacteroidales > Bacteroidaceae > Prevotella. The sequence continues at coordinate 6,453 of CAVHML010000073.1, read as the reverse complement.
GCATACACATCTGCAGTATGGTTACAAACGAGGCTATCACCACCACGAAAACCGGTATGCGCACCATGTCGGGCGTGAGGTTCTTGATGAGGGATATGGCTATGTTGGAACAAATGAGCACGAACATCGTGGCCAAACCCATCGACATTCCGTTGATGGCCGACGTGGTGGTGGCCAGCGTCGGGCACATTCCAAGGAGAAGAACAAAGGTTGGGTTCTCCTTGATGATGCCGTTAAGCAATATTTTTATGTAGTTCATATATGTTATCTTTTACACTTGAAACTCCTGTATCATTCTGCGCAGCCATTGTGATGCGCCGTTGCTCCGCTCTGTCCGTCGGTTTCATTGCCTGAATAGGCTGCGTAAGCCTGGTTGACAGCCTTGAGAAAGGCACGCGAAGTGATGGTTGAGGCGGTGATAGCGTCGATGTCGCCACCGTCCTTGCTCACGGTCAGGGGCTTGTCGGAGGCCATCTGTTTGCCAACGATGCAGCCTTTGCCGTCCTTCTGAAACCACTTGTCGGCCTTTGCGCCCAGTCCGGGAGTCTCGGCAGTCTGCAATATGGTGTAGCCAAGCACCTCTCCGTCGGTGCCGAAACCCACGAGAACCTTGAGGTCGCCGCCGAAACCGCCCACAGTACTCTCTACGGCAGCACCGAGAGGTTGGCCGGAAGCGTCGGCAGTCTTGTGCACTACAAAAGCCAACTCCTTGCCTCCGATGTTCTGTTTCACCGAGTCGCTCGCCACAACCTTGAGGTCGGCCACGCCCATAACGTTCTTTATACCGTTGGCAAGCGTCAGTTGGGCCTGCTCCTCTATAGGTCCTTTGGTCACCTGATTGCACCATGCGAGTATGCCGCCGGTGATTACTGCCACGGCAACCAGCACGATGGCCATATTTGAAAACGTTGATTCTAACTTCTTCATTTCTTTACTACCTCCCCAAAGCGTTTAGGTTTTACGTAAGTATTGATGAGCGGAGTGAAGGCATTCATTATGAGAATGGCAAACGACATGCCTTCGGGATAGCTTCCCCAGTTGCGTATCACTATGGTAAGCACTCCGATGCCCACACCATATATAATCTGTCCCTTGGCGCACATGGGCGATGTCACATAGTCGGTGGCCATGAAGATGGCACCAAGCATCAGACCGCCGCTGAGAATCACGGCAACTGGCGACGCATACACAGGATTGGCCAAGTGCAACAGGCCGCTGAACACAAACACAGTGGCGATGATGCTCACCGGAATGTGCCATGTGATGATGCGTTTCCACAACATATAAGCAAAGCCAACCAGCAAGGCCAAGGCGCAAACCTCACCGATGGTGCCCACGCCACCGGCCATATCGTTGCCGAGAAGCAGGTGGAACGAGTCGGGGAGCTGGTTGAGCAGACTTGCGTCGCCCTGCTTTATGGCCGTCTTCATCACGCTCAACGGTGTGGCACCCGTCTCCGCATCGAGGTAGCTGGTCAGTTGGCCGACCTTAGGCCACGAGGTCATCTGTGCCGGAAAGCTGACCAACAGGAAGCAACGACCCACAAGAGCGGGATTGAACAGGTTGCTGCCCAGTCCGCCAAAGGTCATCTTAGCCACGCCGATGGCCACCAGCGCACCTATTATCACTATCCATACAGGCAGATTGGACGGCAGATTGAAACCGAGAAGCAAGCCTGTGAGGATGGCAGAGCCGTCGCAAACGGTGCAAGACGAGTTTTTCAGCAGATATTTGTTTATGGCCCACTCAAACACCACGCACGCCGCTACACTCGTAGCGCACACGATGGCCGAGCCAAGGCCGAAGTAGAGGAACGAAACGAGCAGTGCCGGAACGAGCGCGACAACCACTCCATACATATTACGCTCCACGCTGTCAGCCCCATGTGCATGAGGTGACAATGAAACTATTAGTTTTCCCATTTCTTTCTTGATTTACTTTTTGGCGTTGCGGGCTTTGATGATGCCCATTACTGTTGACTTTCCGAGCCTGATATTGTCGAGTATCGGACGGTGAGAGGGACATGTGAACTGGCAGGAGCCGCACTCTATGCACGAAGTGATGTCCTCTGCCTCCACCTTCTCCCACAGATGGTGGGCCGAAGCGGTGGCAAGCAGGAACGGTTCGAGTCCCATTGGGCACACGCTGACGCACTTTGCACAACGGATGCAGGGCTGAGCCGGTTTGCGACGAGCCTCGTCAGCACCAATAATGGTCACGCTGTTGGTGCCTTTGCACACCGGAACGTCCACCGTGGTCAATGCCTTGCCCATCATAGGTCCTCCGGCAAGCAACTTGTTGTCGCCCTCCGGCATACCGCCACACTGCGCTATAAGGTCGCCCATGGGCGTTCCCATGCGCACAAGGAAGTTGCCAGGATTCTGCAAATGCTTGCCTGTCACGGTGGTGTAGCGTTCAAACAGAGGCTTACGCTTCATCACGGCCTGGTAAACAGCGAACGCTGTGCCCACGTTCTGCACTATTGCACCCACGTTGACCGGTATTGCAGGAGGCGCAGGCACCTGACGACGTATCACTGCATCAACGAGTTGCTTCTCGCCACCCTGCGGATAGCGTTGTTTCAACGGCACTACTTCAATCTCCGTGTTGCCTGACAATTTCTCCTCAAACAACTCTATGGCCTTCGGTTTGTTGGTTTCTATGCCTATATATCCGCGATTTACCTTGGCAGCCTTCATCAACAGCTTCACTCCAACGATTATTTCGTCGGCGTGCTCCATCATCAGGCGGTAGTCGGACGTGATGTAAGGCTCGCACTCCACACCGTTTATTATCACGCACTCGGCCTTTGCCGTAGGCGGCGGACACAGTTTGATGAACGTGGGGAAGCCCGCGCCGCCCATACCAGTGACTCCGGCCACCTTTATGCGCTCTACTATCTCCTCGGGAGTAAGCTCGGCGTGAGCCTCAAGTGTTTCCAAAGCATCAGAGCGGTCGATGCTTTCTTCCCACTCGTCGCCCTCTACCTTTATTATAATGGCTGGCTTGGCATAGCCCGAAGCGTCAACCACATTGTCTATCTTGGCCACTGTGCCCGACACCGACGAGTATATAGGGGCTGAAACGAAGCCTCCGGCCTCGGCAATCAGTGTGCCCACCTTCACCTTGTCGCCCTTCTTGACCACAGGTTTGGCCGGTGCACCGATGTGCTGCGACAGAGGGAAGCATGCCTGTTTGGGCAGTTCGGCAACCTTGGTAGCCACTTCGGCTGTCAGTTTGTTCTCTTCCGGGTGTATACCACCTATTCTGAATGTTCTTATCTTCATGGCATTACGACTGCGTTTCGTTCATTACTGGTTTTGCTTCGCCGTCATTGGCAGCCTCCGGTTTGGGTTTCGGGGCAGGAAAGTTGACGGCCACGATGGCATGAGTGGGGCATACGGCCACGCACTTGCGGCAAAGACGGCATTTGGTATAGTCGATATACGACAGATTGCCCTCCACTGTGATTGCGCCGAACGGGCACTCCTTTTCGCACTTTCCGCAGCCTATGCAAGCCACTTTGCACGCTTTCATCGCGGCAGGCCCTTTGTCCTTGTTGCGGCAGCTCACGTAAACGCGGCGTCCCTTGACACCTTTCTTCCGCAGTTCGATGAGATTGCGCGGACAAGCCTTGACGCAAGCGCCACACGAAGTGCAGATGTCCTCGTTCACCTCGGCAATCTTGGTGTCGGGATTGATACTGATTGCACCAAAGGCACAGGCCGAAACGCAGTCGCCGCAGCCCAGACAGCCGTAGCCACAGGCCGTTTCGCCAGTGCCGCAAGCATTCATGGCCGTACAAGTGAGCAAGCCTGAATACTCCGCAATGCGCGGACGATTCTCACAAGTGCCGTTGCAGCGCACTACGGCCACCATGGGTTCGGCATTGGCAATGGCCATTCCGAGCAGGTCGGCCACCTTGCCCATGGTTTCCTGTCCGCCAACGGGACAGAACAACCCGTCGATACTGCCGGCGTCGGCACCCTTCACCAGGGCGTCGGCAAGGCCGGAACAGCCGGGGAAACCGCATCCTCCGCAGTTGGCCTGGGGCAACAACGCCGCCGTCTGGCCTATGCGGGGATCTTCTTTCACGGCGAATTTCTTGGAGCAAACATACAATACGGCGGCCGAAACCAGACCTATTGCACCAAGCACAATCACCGCAATAACAATGAAATTCATAATAGTATTTTAGTTTTAAGTGATTATTCCTTGCCGTCAATGGCAAACACGACACTGCGCCCCACCCTGTCTCTCAGGCAGTAGAGCAGCAGATAGTATGGCAGGAGCGACAGTATGGCCACGCCACCGCTCAACACGTCGTTGCCAGTGGAGGTATAAACGGCTGCCAACACGCCCACCAGCACCACAAAAGGCACTCCGAAACTGAGCAGCAGAGCCTTGGCCACGACCGTCTGTGAGGCCGACACAGAAACCTTGTCGCCAACTTTGAGGCTGCCAATGGCCGATGTCTTAACGTCAACATACTTGGTCTTGCTCTCCGAAGCGTTGCAATGGCCGGAAATCTTGCACGACGCACAAGCCGAGGTCTGCACTATGCGCACCCTCACTCCTGCCGTGCTCACCGCCTCGACAACGCCTGAATGTCTTACCTTGCCTGTCTTGTTATTCATTATGGTTGACTTGCTTATTTGCAAACCACACTTTACAACCGCAAAGTTAACACTATATCCCGAACGGAACAATAAAACTGGTGGCTATTTGAACAAAACATTCGTAATCGTTTGCGCCGCTTTGGCATACGCAAACAGTCTGTGGGCGCATAAGGATGCACGGGATTTTCCACCCTAAGGCATCCTTTCGCCTGCCGATATGGTGCAGAAGCGTTCGCCCTCGCGGAAGCCTTCTTCATAGAGAGCCTCCAGTTTGGCCACGTCTTTCTCCATGCGCCCCACTTCAACCGGCCGCTGCGGACGTATGCAGCAGATGCTTCCCTCGTCCTCCATGCGCTCTATAAGCTCCAGCTGTCGGTTGTATGCCTCTATGCGATGGCTGAGAGCCACACGCAGACGGGGGTATTTGCGGTATATGAAGGACGGTATGCGACGGTCGCGACTGGTGTTGCGGTAGCCCCGGTTGCGCGTCAGCACCACCACACAACGGTCGTGGCCGGTGGCAAAGGCATGCTCCACGGGTATGCTGTCCACTATTCCGCCATCGAGATAGGGCTGGCCGTCAACGGAGACTATGCGACTCACGTAGGGCAGACTGCTGCTGGCGCGGGCTATGTCGATGAGTCGCTGGCGGTCACCGCCGTGTTCCGAGAGGTATTCGGCACGCCCGGTGAGACAGTTGGTCACTACCATCTCGTAGAGTGCATCGGTGCTGAAGTACTTGTCGTAGTCGTAGGGCACCAGTTCGTTGGGAAAACGGTCGTAGAGCAGCTCGGGGTCGAATATGCAGCCTTGGGTAACGAGGTGGCGCACGCCGATATAGTCGTATTTCACAAGCATATCGATGTTGGACATGCGCGCCCTGCGCGGCTGTGCGCTCATGTAGGAGAGCCCGTTGCACGCACCTGCCGACACTGCCACGACGTAGCGGAACCGCAAACCGTGCTTCATAAAGGCGTCAAGCACGCCGCTTGTGAACACGCCGCGCATTCCTCCGCCCTCAAGAACCAAGGCCGCAGTCCTGCCCGGCGCACCTGCCGCCGCCGCGAAACCGTCCGTTTGTGTCTGTCCGTCTGTCAGCATCCTGCCCTGAAAGTTACACCTTATATATTATATGTGCCAATCTGATATGTTATATTGGCCAACCTGACATATTGTATTGGTCAACCTAATATGTTGTATTGGTCAACCTGCAAGTGCAAAATTAAGCATAAACTTTGAAAAGGGCAGCCCTCCCGGCATTGAAAATTCGCCCTTTCCGTGCGGCCATGCGCACAGCCGGTTTCAGCAAACCGCCCGTTTACGGGTCGTAAATGCACCATTTGGCTACCGTAAACCGCCCGTTTACGGGTGCCAAACACGGCATTTACGATGCGCAAATGCCGTGGTTGCGGAAACAGTTGGGCATCAGAGAGTTATAAAACCGAGGGGTGCGGCGGGGACACCGCACCTACTACATTTGCATAAGGCATCTGTAGTAGGCGCATAAGGGTAATTTAGTAGGCGAAGCACCCCCGCTTTGCCCCTATTCAGGGCAATCTTTGACACAACACCCCACCGTTTGGGTATCATAAACACGACATTTACGACCTGTAACCCTACCAGTTTCTTTGTTCTTCCGCTAAATTCGCGGATAGTGTCTTGCCGTCTTGGCCTCGAAGAGACCACATTTCAGACGATGCCTTTGCTGTCTTGGCCTCGAAGAGGCCGCACCTCAGTAACCCCATGTGCAGCGTCAGCGGAACATGGGGTGTGGATGTTTGTGCCAATGCCGGCTTCGAAGATGCCGCACAGGCAGCACAGGAGCATACTTGCT
>CAVHML010000072.1:0-10909 GCA_963636905.1 bacterium | reverse complement strand
CATGTTCCGCTGACGCTGCACATGGGGTTACTGAGGTGCGGCCTCTTCGAGGCCAGAAAGGTAAGGCACTATCTTCGAAGCCGACATTGGCACAGGCATCCACACCCCATGTTCCGCTAACGCTGCACATGGGGTTACTGAGATGCGGCCTCTTCGAGGCCAAGATGACCAAGACACTGTCCGCAAATTTAGCGGAAGAAAATGGGAACCCGTAAGTTTGGGTATGATGACCGGGACTTTGGAGCATGAAAACAGTCTGTCAGGGCATGACAGTCCGCCTGTTCAGGCATGAAAAGCGGCACTTCCATTAAATGCACAGATGCCGTATTTTGCTACAGAAGGAGGCACTTGGCGGGGATAGCAGCCTGTTCAGGCATGAAATCAGGTTCTTCCGCTTAAATGATCAGCCCCAGATGCGTGCCCGTTTGCGGCGGTTTCCCCACACCAAAAGGTAGGCTGCGGTCTGCACAATGCCCCTCACGGCGAGGAAAACGAGCATGGCCAGCCACAGGGAATGGTTGCCTATCACGGGGAAAAGGCCGGAAACCACGGCGAAAAAGGCCGCCGCACCGAGCACAGACGACAGCAACATGATGCGCGTGGCGGTCATTCCGATGAAGATACCGTCCCAGATGAAGGCCGCACAGCCTATGGCCGGGATGGCCAAAGCCCACGGAAAGTAGCCGGAAGCGGACGCTATGACGGCAGTATTGTCGGTAAGCAGCCGCAGGAAAGCGTTGCCTCCGATGGCGTAGGTGGCCGTGAAAGCCACTGTGACAAGGCCGCCCCAGACAAACAGACGGCGCACCGTGTCGGTAAAGGCCGCCCGGTTGCGTGCCCCAAAGCAGCGTCCTCCGACCGCTTCACCGGCGTATGCGAAGCCGTCCATCACGTATGAAAAGAGCAGAAACAGCTGCATTAGCATCGTGTTCACGGCGAGTATCGTTGCGCCTTGGCGCGCTCCGGCCGACGTGAAGTACAGGTTGACGGCCACAAGGAACAGCGTTCTGAGGAATATGTCGCGGTTTACGCCGAAGAAACGCGCCACGGCTCGTCGGGCAAACAGGCCGTCGCCGCTGAAGTAACGGCGCAGACGGCCATAGCGGAGCACGAGGAAAACTAATGCAACAAGCACTCCGGCATACTGCGCAACCACCGTTCCCAAGGCCACACCCTCCAGTTTCATGCCGAAAACATATACGAACACGAGGCTCAGGGCTATGTTTGCCACATTCTGAACGATGGCCGCAAGCATCGGAACCCGCGTGTTCTGCATGCCTATGAACCACCCTGACAGTCCGTAAAGCGACAGCATGGCAGGTGCGCCCCATATACATATATGGAAATAGTCGGCCACCAACGGCGCCACATCGGCCGTCGGGGCGGTGAGAAGGAGCATCATGCGCAGCAGGGGATGCCGGAACACGAGCAGCAAAGCGGCCAGAACCAGTGCGGCAACGAGCGAGCGGACGAGCAGACGCGCCACCTCTGCAAGGTCTCGGCGGCCGAGTGCCTGTGACGTAGTGCCGCTTGTACCCATGCGAAGGAAGCCGAATATCCAGTAAATAAGGTTGAATATCATTGCGCCAACGGCTATCGCGCCGATAAAGACCACACTGCCCAGATGGCCTGTAATGGCCACATCGACAATGCCAAGCAGCGGGACGGTGATGTTGGATGCTATCGACGGCAGTGCTATGCCGAGTATCTGTCGGTCGCGTGTGTTCATCTTTTATAATGGAAAGTGCCGGTTTCGTTTGGTTAGGCACCTGTTTCGTAAGGTCAAGGTGCCTGTTTCGTCTTGTCAAGATGCCGCATGGCAGAATGAAAACGCGGCGGCGGCAACCGGCTACTGGCCGCCCAGGCGCGAGAAGAACACGATTGCCTCGTCCCAAGTCTTCATGCTTTCGGAGCCGAGCAGTATGCTTGTGCCCAGAAAACCGGGGCTTGGCGTGGTGCTGACCATGTAGTCGCCGTAGAGAAGGGCGCGGTTGTTGGTGTGGATGATGCGGTTGAACGCCGGCGCACTAAGGTATTCAGCCACCCAAGCCTGCGTCTTCTCAGGCAGAGTGGGGTCGTTGGTGGGCGCAGGAGCCACGATATGCACGTCGTAATGCTCCAGCAGCATCTCGTAAGCCTTGTGCATCGACGGCAGGGGACGGCCTTCCGCAGTGGCAAGCGCATCGGTGGCGATATACAAGATGGGGCGTTCGCGGTGCTCTTGGCGGTCGTCAATCCGGCGGATCAGCGGTATGAGGTAGTGAAGTGCGGTGTGGTCGGTCAGCCGGTGGCCTCCGTGGAAACGTATGGCGTTGGGATAGTGCGAGAGAAAGAGGCCGAACGTATGCACAACGTCGTCTTCGTCACCGAAAAGTCCCCACACCCGATTGCGCTCATCGGCGGTTGCGTTGGCGAAACACAGGGATGTAGTCTCCGCAAACTCCCTTACGAGGCTCTTGGTAACGATGAATTCCTGCTCGCCGTCGGCTCTTGGGTTCTGGTAAACCATACGTCCGAGCATGTTATGCTTGAGCATTGTGTCACCCATCTCGAACGCCGGGTTGACGAGAATACGGTCGTAGCCGGCCAGAAGTTCGGTCATCATGCCGCCGGCCGATGTTCCTATTATCAGGTCGGGGCGGTTTTCGGCGCACAGGTCGCGCAGTAGCTGTACGGCTTCGGCCGGGTGAAGGGGCAGGTCGCGTGCGATTACGTCGGCTTGGGGCATGAGTGAGCGCAACAGCTCCACCGTTCCCGACTGTGCGGACGATGCGAAACCGTGCACATACATTATCTTCTTGCCGGCCATCAGTTCGGGATATTCCCTGCGGTAGGGTGCTTCCATAGTGCTTTATGCTTGTGTTTTTTGTCGTATGTCGTTCTTCCTTGAGGCTGTTATGCTTGCATTAGGCTCGTATTCCGTTAGCCTTTGCTGTTGTTATGCTTGCCTTTACTGCGGTTTTGCTTGCCTTTATTGTTGTAAGCGTTGTCCTTTTCGGCGCAATCGGCCTTCTTTGCCGCAGCAAGGTCGGCTTCGAGTTCGGCTTTCAGGTACTTTGCCGTGTATCCCCCGGTACATTCCGCCACCTCTTCGGGCGTTCCTGTAGCCATAACCCGGCCTCCGTCGCGCCCGCCTCCAGGCCCCATGTCTATTATATGGTCGGCCTGGCGTATCACATCGAGGTTATGCTCTATGACAATGACCGTGTTGCCCCTGTCAACGAGCTTCTGCAGCACTCCCATCAGTATGCGTATGTCCTCGAAATGCAGCCCTGTGGTAGGCTCATCGAGTATGTATATGGTCTTTCCAGTGTCCCTTTTGCCCAGCTCGGCGGCCAGTTTCACGCGCTGACTCTCGCCTCCGGAAAGCGTGGTTGACGGCTGTCCGAGCTTTATGTAGCCCAGTCCCACATCCTGAATGGTCTTTATCTTGCGCAAAATGTCAGGCACGTTGGCGAAAAACTCGACGGCCTGGTTGATTGTCATGTCGAGTACGTCGGCAATACTCTTGCCTTTGTACCTCACTTCCAGCGTCTCTCTGTTGTATCTCTTGCCGTGACACACCTCGCAAGGCACCAGTACGTCGGGCAGAAAGTTCATCTCTATTGTCTTGTAACCGTTGCCTCCGCATGCCTCACAGCGGCCTCCTTTTACATTAAAGGAGAAGCGTCCGGGCTTGTAACCGCGCACTTTGGCCTCCGGCAAGCCCACGAACAGCGAGCGTATGTCGCCGAACACGCCGGTGTAGGTGGCCGGGTTGGAGCGCGGAGTGCGGCCTAACGGCGACTGGTCAACGCACACTATCTTGTCGGCAAAGGCCAGTCCGTCAACGCTGTCGTAAGGGAGAGGCTTCTTGAGCGAGCGGTAGAAGTGGTGGCTGAGTATGGGTTGCAAAGTTTCGTTGACCAGTGTTGACTTGCCGGAGCCGCTTACGCCGGTCACAACCGTAAGGGTGCCGAGCGGGAAGCTGACGTCTATGTCTTTCAGGTTGTTGCCTTTCGCCCCGTGAATGGTTATGCTGTGGCCGTTACCCTTGCGTCTTTCTGCCGGAGAGGCTATGCGTTGTTCCCCGTTAAGGTACTGTGCGGTGAGCGTGTGGCGGCTCAGCATCTCGGAAGGCGTGCCTTCAAACACCACTTCTCCGCCCTTGCGCCCGGCCATCGGCCCGATGTCAACTATAAAGTCGGCTGCGAGCATCATGTCCTTGTCGTGTTCCACCACGATAACCGTGTTCCCCATGTCGCGAAGTTCCTTGAGGGAGTTGATAAGCCGCCCGTTGTCGCGCTGGTGGAGGCCGATACTCGGTTCGTCAAGGATGTAGAGAACGTTGACAAGGCGCGATCCGATCTGCGTGGCAAGCCTGATTCTCTGGCTCTCTCCGCCAGACAGTGTGGCCGAGGTGCGGTTCAGTGACAGGTAGTCGAGTCCTACGCCGAGCAGGAAGTCGAGCCGTGTGCGTATCTCCTTGAGTATCTCCCCGGCAATCCTTGCCTGCTGGCTGTCAAGGTGCTCCTCTGCGCTGTCGAGCCATTGCCTTAGTTCGGCTATGTCCATGGATGAAAGCTCGGCAATGTTCCTGTTCCAGATGCGGTAGGCCAAGGCTTCGCGGTTAAGCCGCTGCCCGCGGCACTCAGGGCACTGGCATACGGCGAGGAACTGGTCGGCCCATTTGCGCCCGGTGGCCGTGTCGTCGCTTTCGAGCACGCTTTGCAGATACTTCACCACGCCGTCGAACGCCACGAAGTAGTCGCTTGACGTGTGCACGACGTCCTTGCTGATTCTCACTTTCTCAAGGGTTCCGTTGAATATCTCGTTGAGTGCTTCCTCCGGGATGTCGGCTGCCTTGGTGGCAACGGTGCATCCGTACTTCTGTAGTATGGCGTCTATCTGCCAGAAGATGAGCTGATTCTTGTATTTACCCAAGGGGACGATGGCCCCGTCCTTTATACTTATGTTGCGGTCGGGCATGACTTTGCCCAGGTCAACCTCGTTGATATAGCCCAAACCCTTGCACTTCGGGCATGCTCCCTGCGGCGAATTGAAGGAGAAAGTGTTGGGTGCGGGGTCGCTGTATGACATGCCTGTGGTGGGGCACATGAGCCTTTTCGAGTAGTGCTTGGCCTCGTTGGTATCAGCATCGAGCACCATGAGCAGTCCGTCTCCCTGCTTCATGGCCACGCTGACGCTCTTTCTCAGGCGCTCGTCGTCCTTTTTCTTCACCACAAGTTTGTCGATTACCACCTCTATGTTGTGGTTTTTGTAGCGGTCAACCTTCATTCCACGGGTTATTTCCGCCACTTCTCCGTCTATGCGGACGTACAGATAGCCCTTGCGTCTCATGCTTTCAAACAGCTCGCGGTAGTGCCCTTTGCGGCTTCTCACGACCGGTGCGAGGAGCATAATCTTCCTGTCGGCATAGCTGTCCATTATCATTTCGAGCACTTTCTCCTCGGTATATTTCACCATCTCCTCGCCTGTGGCATAGCTGTAAGCCTTTCCGGCGCGCGCAAAGAGCAGTCGCAGGTAGTCGTAAACCTCGGTTGTGGTGCCTACAGTGGAGCGCGGGTTCTTGTTGGTGGTCTTTTGCTCGATGCTAATCACGGGACTCAGGCCGGTTATCTTATCGACATCCGGCCGCTCAAGGCCGCCCAGGAAGTTGCGGGCGTAGGCCGAGAACGTCTCGATGTACCGTCTCTGTCCCTCAGCGAATATGGTGTCGAACGCAAGTGACGACTTTCCCGAACCTGAAAGGCCGGTTATCACGGTAAGACTGTTGCGCGGAATTTCGACATCGATGTTTTTCAGGTTGTGAACCCTGGCTCCCCAGACGTTTATCTTCCCGTCTTCTCTTCCGGTTTCCATGTGTTTGCTGTTGGTAAGCTGTGATAAAAAGGATTGGAGGCGCGGGCTTCCGCCGGCTTTACCTGCCGCTTGACGTGCTGCCGCCCTCGGTGTAGTCTCTCAAAAGGTTCACGTCACGCTTGATATTGTACTCCACGCCGTCTGCGCCCTTGGCCTTTACCAGTACGAAATAGACCCCTGCCTTGACGGGAGAGCCGTGGTAAGTGCCGTCCCAGCCGCCGTCTATGTCGGTCCACTCGTAGAGTTTCTGTCCCCAACGGTTGAAGATGTAGGCGTGAAAGGCGGTGATGCTCTTGTGGTTGTCCTTGGCTTTGTATATGTCGTTGATGCCGTCGCCGTTGGGGGAGAACGCGTTGGGCATCTCAAGCAGGCTGGTGCTTATCGTAACCCTTATGGTGGCTATCAGCTCAGGGTCGGTTTCGCTGTCGTAAGAGACGTACAGAGCCACGTCGGTGGAGCCGGATTGGGTGAACTCACAGGTGGTTTCCTCCTCGTATCTCACCATGTAAGGCTCCGTGGCGTCGGCCTTTGTGAACCGCCACTCGTAGGCCGGCGTTGTCTCTCCGAGCATTGACGGGTTGGCTCTGAACGTTACAGTGAGCGGAGCCTGTGCGTCTGTGATGGCGTCGGTGGCCTCCAGCGCCTCTCCGTCAACGGTATAGTAGGCCGTAGGGTTGAAGTCGGCTTTCGCAACCGCAGGGGTCAGCACGAGCAAAGCCCACAGTGCCACTGCTTTGATCAAGGCTATTCGTTTCATAACAAGCGCAAAATTACGGAATAAAGTTGGTTTCTCCCAATCTTGTCCCGTACATTTTTTGAAAAGAACCGGGCACCCCTTTTGTGCGTCCCTGCGGGTTGCCAATCATAAACGGGCGGTTTGCGATGCGTAAACCGCCCGTTTATGACCCGTAAACAGGCCGTTTACGGAGCGTAACCCGGCGGTTTCTGCAACCCGTTGGCCGCCAATGACTTGCAAAACCGCGCTTTTGATTTTGTAAAACCGCATTGTCCGGCTTGTAAAACCGACCGTTCCTCCATACGGGACAGCCCGGTTTGTAGCCCGGAGACAGCCGTTCTGCACATTCCCCAAGCACCGCAATCCGGCGGCAAACGGCGGCCTGGCAGTCTCCGTCTCCGCCCCTTTTTCCCCGTCTGCGGCCAAAACATTGGGCGCAACATTGCGTTTATCCGTAATTTTTGGTACTTTTGTGGCTCGAAAGCATTAATGTAAAGGCTATGAAACTACTTTTCAGGAGTCTCGTGCTGGCCGTTGTCCTCGCCTTTGTGGCCGACATGGCAGTGGCACAGACCACAAAGTGGCGCGAAATACACAAGGTGAAGCGCAAGGAGACGGTGTTCGGTATAGCCAAAGACAACGGTCTGACCATCGAAGAGCTGCTCAACGCCAACCCGGAGATGCGGAAACCGGGCTACGAACTGAAGAAAGGCGACTACATATTCATACCTTTCCCGTCGTCAACCGCACCCGATGCGCAGACAAACGCACAGACTCCGGCGCAAAACAAGGCCGCCGGAGCGCAGCATAAGGCCGTTAGGGTGGGGGTGATGCTGCCGCTTCACGACGAAAACGGCGACGGAAAGCGCATGGTAGAGTACTATCGGGGAGTGCTGATGGCGTGCGACAGCCTGCGCCACAACGGCATTTCAGTGGACATACACGCATGGAACGTGCCCGAAAACGCCGACATCGGCAAGACTCTCCGCGACAATGCCGCCGCACAATGCGACGTGATAATAGGCCCGCTCTACTCTTCGCAGGTCAAGACCCTGTCGGACTTCTCGCGCAAACACGGCATAAAGGTGCTCATACCCTTCTCCATAAACGCCCCGGAGCTGCTCTCCAACCCCAATATCTTCCAGGTCTATCAGTCACCGACCGACTATAACGAAGCCGTGATAAGCCGCTTTCTCGACAAGTTCTCCGGCTTTCACACAGTGTTTATCGACTGCAACGACACCACAAGCCGCAAGGGCGTGTTCACATTCGGGCTGCGCAGACGCATGGAAGCCATGGGGCGCAGTCACTCAATCACCAACCTGAAGTCGAGCGACGCCTATTTCTCAAAGGCATTCAGCCGCACCATGCCCAACGTGGTGGTGCTTAACACAGGCCGTTCGCCGGAGTTGAACGTGGCATTCGCCAAGCTCAACAACCTTACCGTGAACGATTCCAAACTGTCAGTGTCCATGTTCGGCTACACAGAGTGGATGATTTACACCAAATACAACCTCGACAACTACTACAAGTACAACGTTTTCATACCGGCAGCGTTCTACACCAACCCCCTTTCCGCCCGGACTGCGCGCATGGAGCAGAAGTTCAGGTGGAATTTCCATGCCGATATGCTTCAGGCACTGCCCCGTTTCGCCCTCACAGGCTTTGACCATGCGTACTATTTCATCAAGGGTTTGAGCCTCTATGGCGACAAGTTCACAGGCGCAGCCGGTGCAGTGGGCTACACACCTGTGCAGACTCCGCTGCGTTTCGTGCGCGTCGGCGGCAGCGGAGGCTACCGTAACAACAGCCTGTTGTTCGTCCACTACACGCCGGGGCACAAGATAGAGACACTATATTATTAAGGTATGAGACGTTTCCACATACTTGCGTGCGCCGTAACGGCACTCCTGCTCGCGCAACCCATGCGCATGGAGGCACAGGTGGGCGAGTACCGCAGCCAACTCGCCCTCGGCGTGAACGGAGGCTACGTGTTGAGCACCGTAGGGTTTAACCCTGAGATACCCCAGAAGCAGTATGGCGGACTCACGGGCGGCCTTTCGGTCAGATATACCTGCGAGAAATACTTCAAGAGCGTCTGCGCTCTCGTGGCCGAAGTCAACCTTTCGCAGACGGGATGGCGCGAGGACATACTCACAGCCGACGACCTTCCGGTGGTAAACCCGGCCACCGGGCTGCCCGAAGAGTACGAACGGCGGCTCACATACGTGCAGGTTCCGGTGTTCGCACGCTTGGGTTGGGGGCGCGAACGCAAGGGCTTGCAGTTCTTCTTTCAGGCAGGTCCGCAGGTCGGGTTCTTCCTTGGCGACAAGAGCAAGGCCAGTTTCGACTACCCGCAGCGCAACACAGCCGACCGCATCGGCGCACAGAAGGACGCAGTGCAGGACTCCCTTGCCATAAAGAACAAGTTTGACTATGGCATAGCCGCCGGGTTGGGACTCGAATATTCCCACCCCAAGATAGGCCACCTGATGCTTGAGGGGCGCTACTACTACGGTCTGGGCGACATATTCGGCAACTCCAAGCGCGATTACTTCGGCCGTAGCAACTTGGGAAACATCGTCATAAAGCTCACATACCTTATAGATGTGTTCGGAACAACTAACTCTAAAATAAAATAATCTTATGTTTGAAGGACAACCGAAAGGTCTTTACGCGTTGGCACTGGCCAACACAGGCGAGCGGTTTGGCTATTACACCATGCTCGCCGTATTCGCCCTGTTCCTCCAAGCCAACTTCGGCTGGAGCGAGGGCATAACTGGAACAGTCTATTCCAGCTTCTTGATGCTCGTGTATTTCCTCCCTATTGCCGGCGGAGCCATGGCTGACAGGATCGGATTCAACAAGTGCGTCACCATAGGCATATTCATTATGTTCGTCGGCTACCTGTTTCTGGCCATCCCGGCGGGCACCGGCGTTGCGGCAGTGGCCGTTATGGGGGCGGCACTCGTGCTCATCAGCTTCGGAACGAGCCTGTTCAAGGGCAATCTTCAGGTGATGGTAGGTAACTTATACGACGCTCCGGGCATGCAGAACCGCCGGGATTCGGG
The DNA here is from genome assembly GCA_963636905.1 of bacterium. Lineage (GTDB taxonomy): Bacteria > Bacteroidota > Bacteroidia > Bacteroidales > Bacteroidaceae > Prevotella. Next base: position 1,240 of record CAVHML010000072.1, on the reverse strand, counting down.
TTTCTCCATATTCTATATGGCCATAAATCTCGGCGCGTTGTTCGCACCGACCGCCGCCATAAAGGCCATGGAGTGGGCACAACGCTCGCTCGGAGCCACCGAAGCCGAGTCCTATCACTATGCCTTCGGCGTGGCTTGCCTGTCGCTTATAGTCTCTATAGCCATATACTACGGCTTCAAGAGCACCTTTGCCAGTGTGGCAACCGACAAGAAAGCCGTGGCCAAGGCTGCGGATGCAGGAGAGAAAGCCGGCGACGGCGGGACCCAAACGGTGGTTGCCGACGCGAAAGACACCAAAGACCGCATGGTAGCCCTGTTCCTTGTGTTCGCAGTGGTGGTGTTCTTCTGGATGGCATTCCACCAAAACGGCATGACACTGACCTACTTTGCACGCGACTATACCGAACAGAGGAGTACGGGATTGAACAGTATGCTGTTTGATGTGACCAATCTGGTGGCCGTAATCATCATTGTCTATGCCCTTTTCTCGCTGTTCCAGTCGAAGAAAATCAGAGGACGGTGCATATCGGGAGCCGTGATAGTGGCCGCACTGGTGTTCCTTATATATAAGTACCAGCACATTTCGCCCGACGGAGTGGAGGTTCTGGCACCGATATTCCAGCAGTTCAACCCCTGTTTCGTGGTGGGTCTCACTCCTGTATCGATGGCTGTGTTCGCATGGCTGGCCAAACGGGGGGCAGAACCGTCGGCTCCGCGCAAGATAGGTCTGGGCATGCTTGTGGCAGGTCTCGGCTTTGTCATCATGGTGTGCGCCTCTCTCGGCCTTACCTACGACGGCGGCCAGCGCGTGTCGCCCAACTGGCTCATCTCAACCTACCTCGTGCTCACGTTCGCCGAGCTGTTGCTCTCGCCCATGGGCATCAGTTTCGTGTCGAAAGTGGCTCCTGAGAAGTACAAGGGCCTTATGATGGGATGCTGGTTTGGCGCGACTGCCATCGGCAACCAGCTCGTAATGATTCCCGCATGGCTCTGGAAGAACGTTCCCCTGGCCGCTGTCTGGGGCGTACTCGTGGCCTTGTGTCTGCTGTCGTTCGTGTTCCTGTTCTCAGTGATGAAGAAACTGGAGAAAGTCTGCTGACATTCCGCCGCCAGACTTTCGGCTTCTACAATATCAGGCTGCGCTTCCCGTCCGTGGAGGCGCAGCCTTTTTCTGTCAAAGGACGCCTTTACGCATCGTAACCCACCCGTTTGCGATAGCCAAACCGCCGCTTTGGCAACC
>CAVHML010000071.1:0-10946 GCA_963636905.1 bacterium | reverse complement strand
GGATAGAGTTTCAGTGCCATAGTAGTCTTCCTATTTTTTTGCGAAGATAATGATTTTTGTTCAAACCTGCGTCTGTCTGACTGAAATTTGTTGGTCCTTAGAACTTAAATGCCGTGTTTACGATGCGTAAACGGTGCGTTTGCGAAGCGTAAACGGGCGGTTTGTGATACGCAAATGATAGGTTAGCGTGTCATAGGGATTGCGGATGCATATAGAAGGTGTCAGGCCGGGCGACGGAAAGGCGCCGTTGGCCGGACACTATTCGTTGTTTTGCAGAAAGAGCCTCCGCTTCTTTTGGTTGCGCAACCACGCTGTTAAAAATCAATAAAACAGACGGTTGGAGCCGCCGCTGCCGCATATAATAATAAGAAAAGCAGTACCTTTGCACCCGATTTTATACAGTTAACATAAAGTCTAACGTTATTAATGTAATTATTAAACAATTATGTCAGAACTAACAAAAAGCGTCAAGCCATTGGAAGACTTCAATTGGGAAGAATTTGAGAATGGCTCACAGGTAAATGTCAGCAAGGAAGAACTTGACAAAGCCTACGATGAAACCCTCAACAAGATTTGCGAGCATCAGGTAGTGGAGGGTACGGTAATCTCAGCCGACAAGAAAGAGGTGGTGGTGAACATCGGTTACAAGAGCGACGGCATCATTCCCGCAAGCGAGTTCCGCTACAATCCCGACCTGAAGGTTGGAGACAAGGTCGAAGTGTATGTGGAAAACCAGGAAGACCGCAAGGGTCAGCTCATCCTTTCGCACAAGAAAGCACGTCTGAGCAAGAGCTGGAGCCAGGTCAACGCGGCTCTTGACAATGAGGAAATCATCCAGGGCTACATCAAGTGCCGCACGAAGGGCGGTATGATTGTCGATATTTTCGGCATCGAAGCATTCCTTCCGGGCAGCCAGATCGACGTACATCCTATACGCGACTACGACCAGTTCGTAGGCAAGACCATGGAGTTCAAGGTGGTGAAGATCAACCAGGAGTTCCGCAACGTGGTCGTTTCTCACAAGGCACTCATCGAGGCCGAACTGGAAGCACAGAAGAAAGAGATTATCAGCAAGCTCGAAAAAGGCCAGATACTCGAGGGTACAGTCAAGAACATCACCTCATACGGTGTGTTTGTTGACCTCGGTGGCGTTGACGGACTCGTGCACATCACCGACCTTTCTTGGGGACGCGTTGACGACCCGCACAAGGTTGTTGAGCTTGACCAGAAGATTAACGTTGTCATACTCGACTTCGACGACGAGAAGAAGCGCATAGCTCTCGGTCTGAAGCAGCTCACTCCGCACCCGTGGGATGCCCTCGACCCGAACCTCAAGGTGGGCGACCACGTGAAGGGCAAGGTCGTTGTCATAGCCGACTACGGCGCATTCGTGGAGATACAGCCCGGAGTTGAGGGACTTATCCACGTTTCCGAAATGTCATGGAGCCAGCACCTGCGCTCTGCACAGGAGTTCCTTAAGGCAGGCGACGAGGTGGAAGCCGTAGTCCTGACGCTCGACCGCAACGAGCGCAAGATGAGCCTTGGCATCAAGCAACTCAAGGAAGACCCGTGGGAAACCATCGAGATAAAGTACCCCGTGGGCAGCAAGCACAGCGCAAAGGTTCGCAACTTCACCAACTTCGGCGTGTTTGTCGAGCTGGAAGAGGGCGTTGACGGACTCATACACATCAGCGACTTGTCATGGACAAAGAAGGTTAAGCATCCTTCAGAGTTCACTCAGGTGGGCACAAACATCGACGTTATCGTGCTCGACATCGACAAGGAGAACCGCCGCTTGAGCCTCGGCCACAAGCAACTGGAGGAGAACCCATGGAATGCCTTTGAGGAAAAATACACCGTAGGCAGCATCCACGACGGCAAGATCATCGAGTTGCTCGACAAGGGAGCTGTGATTTCTTTGGAGAAGGACGTTGAAGGCTTCGCTACTCCTAAGCATCTTGTTAAGCAGGACGGCACTCAGGCTGCTCTTGACGAGGTTCTGCCTTTCAAGGTTATCGAGTTCAACAAGGACAGCAAGCGCATTATCCTTTCACACAGCCGCACTTTCGAAGACGCACAGCGCGACGAGAAGAAGGCAGTCAAGAAGGTTCGCACAAAGAAAGAGGAGACTGTGAAGATTGACAACCAGCCCGCCTCTACAACACTTGGCGACTTGGATGTGCTCGCACAGCTGAAAGCCAAGATGGAAAACGGCGAAAACTAATTGCCGACCGTCCATATAAGAACCGATACCCTGACGAATACACACATTCGATTATAGCCACGGGCGCACCATCACAGGATGATGCGCCCGTTTTCTGTACGTTCTGCGACAGCCGGTTCATGTCTCTTCAAGCACAGCACAGCCCCCTTCCGTCACCATTCCCCTGCTTTTCCATTACCTGCGTTGGCCTTTCTGTCAACGTTCCGCAACCTTTCCGTCACCGTTCCCCTACCCTTTCCGTCCCACACCCGTCCCTTTCCTTTGCAGTTTAGCCTCCTTTTGTTCGCCATTTCGCCCTTTTTGATGTAATTTTGTGGCATGATGGACGTTCTCACAAGCCTTTTCCCTTTATAAGAACCGCTGGCTTTGAAATGGTTAAGACACATAATAAGCTGTATAATATGGGTCATTGTCGGCCTGTATCTGTCGCTTTTTGTCCTTTTGCGCATCCCTTCCGTGCAGCAGGGCATCGGTTCGGCAGTCGCAGACATGGCGGGCGGGCGGCTTGGCACGAAGGTTTCGATAGGACAAGTGTCGGTGGGACTGTTCGACAGGGTGGTGATTGACGACGCAACTGTGCTCGACCAAAGCGGCAAGTGCCTGTTCAAGGCGGCGCGGATGAGCGTCAAGATAAAGCTGCTGCCCCTGTTTCAGGGACGAATAGCCATCGCTTCGGCACAAATGTTCGGCGCACACATCCGTATGTACCGGGCTTCGGCCACGTCAAAGCCCAACTACCAGTTCGTGCTGGACTCGCTTGCATCAACAAATCCGGACGACAGCCAGAACAAAATAGACCTCCGCGTGGGTTCATTCATCATGCGCAGGAGCAGTATCTCCTACGACCAACTGGACGTAGCGCCACGGAAAGGCATGATAGACATGGCGCATATAGGGCTTGACAATATCAGTGCCAACGTCCAGGTGGCCGCCCTGAACCAAGACAGCATTAACATCAAGGTGAGAAAACTGGCCTTTGCGGAACGTTCGGGCATCAGTCTCAACAAGCTGTCGCTGGCCTTTGAGGCCGGAAAGAGCCACTGCCGCCTCTCCGACTTTGAGCTTGAGACGGCCAACTCGCACATCAGCATCCCGTTTGTTGCCGCTTCCTACCGTCTGAAAGACGGCTTGCCAGACATGGCCACGGTCACTTTCCGTGGGAAAATAGCCCCCTCGGTGGTGGCAACTGCCGACATGGCCAAGTTCATACCGCAGCTTTCGGGCACAAACGCCACGGCTACCGTCAGCGCAACCATATACGGACAGAACAAGACCGCCACGGTTTCGCAGTTTGACCTGTCCACTTCCTTCGGCGCAACGCTCAAGGCAAGCGGCAAAATCAGCGGGTACAAAGGCGGCAAACCGTTGTGGCACGCCGACATACAGCGGCTTTTCATACCCGGAACGGCTTGGAGCAGTATAGGAGAAGCCCTCTTGCCAAAGTCCGGCGGCACACTCGCCATATTGGAACGGCTCGGCGACATCACCGCAAGCGGCTCCGGGGGAACGTCAAGGCGCGGTATGACGGAGGCTTCGGCACACATTTCTACCGAAAAAGGCAATACCGACGTGGACTTTTCGATGGGTTCGGACAACACTTTCAGCGGCTTTGTCAAGACCGAAACCACAGATTTGGGACAAATACTCGACGACAAACGTTTCGGAAACATTCAGGCCGAGATGCGTCTGGACGGCACTTTGCACAGCCGGAGCGCACCCTCGGTTCATGCGAAAGGCACGGTGGCACGCTTCACATACAACGGCTACGAGTACAAAAACATCAATCTGGACGGCTCATACGGTGCTGACGGCATGAGCGGACAGCTGACCATGAACGACCCGAACGGCAGTCTGGACATTTCAGGCAGTATGAAAAAGGTGTCCGGCAGTGCCTCCGTTGACCTGAAAGCCACGGTCAGCGGCCTGTCGCCCGAAGCCATGGGACTGACAAACCGCTGGGGCAACGCCCGTTTCTCTGGCACTATTGCAGGACAAGTGACCGCCCGGACAGCCGCCGATGCCACAGGTACGGTGACGCTGAAGGACTTCAAGATGGAGAAACCCGACAGTACGTATGAGCTGAAGCACCTGCTTCTGACCTCCGGACGGCGCGGCGAGCAACGCTATATGGCCATGACAGGCGACTTCGGTCATGCGGAAATGGTCGGCAAGGTGGACTTTCCGTCGGTATTACAGAGCGTGGCAGACTTCACAAGGGGCGTGCTCCCCACCCTGCCGGGGCTTCCCAAGCATAGCAAGCACCCCTCCAACGACTTCCTAATCAACGCCGAAATAACAAGAACCGACTGGCTTGAGAACATCCTCCAAGTGCCTTTAAGTTCGAAAGGCACAATCAGCGTGAGCGGAAAGGTAAGCGACACGAACAAAGACCTGTACCTCAACTGCACCGCACCGGCCATCCGCTACGCCGGACAGGCGTTTGAGAATGTGGCCGTAGCCGTCACTTCACCCCAAAACACCCTGCACGCAGACATAAAGGCAACGAAAATACTCAGCAGCGGCGACAGACTGCGAGTGGAACTCAATGGCAACGCCCAAGGAAACCGGCTGGAAACATCGCTGCAATGGAGCAATGACGACAGCAACGACTTCAGTGGCGTGCTCAATGCCGATGCCATGTTCCTGTCAAACGGAGGGTTGAACGAGACGGAGATACGCATAAAGCCGTCAAACATAACCATAGGCAACGCCGAATGGACGGTCAAGCCGGCGCGGATGACCGTTTCAAAGGAGAGAATAGGCGTGGAGGGCTTCGCAATAACCCACAGCGAACAGCATATCATGGTCAACGGCACAGCCTCAAACGATGGCAGCGACTCGCTACTGGTTGACCTCAACGGCATAGACGTGGCATACGTGCTCAATCTCGTGGACTTTGACGCGGTAGAGTTTGCCGGCAAGGCATCGGGACGCGCCCGGATAACCAACCCCTTCGGCGGACTTGGTGCAGAGGCAAGGCTGGTTGTGAGCGATTTCACGTTTGAGCAAGGTCGTATGGGCACGCTCTACGCCAACGTGGGGTGGAACAATAAGGAGAAACAGATAGACATAGACGCAATAGCCAATGACGGAGCCGACGCTATGACACTTGTTAAGGGTTACGTGTCGCCCTCCCGCGACTGCATAGACCTCGGCATAAAGGCCGTAGGCACGCACATTGACTTTGCCAAGACGTTCACAAGCAGCTTTATGGACAGGCTTGAAGGCCACGCAAACGGAGCGGTAAGGCTGCACGGGCCGTTGGGAGAGATGGACCTGACGGGCGAGTTGGTGGTGGACGGACAGGCAGGCATAAGCACAACCGGCTGCACCTACAATCTGGACAGCGACACCATTCTGTTCAAAGTCAACGAGATAGAGTTTGAAAACGCCCGTATCTCCGACATATACGGCAACTCCGGGTGGATAAACGGCGCAATACACCACCAGAACCTGGCGGACTTTACCTTCGACATAGGCATTGAGTCGGAGGAAATGCTCATCTACGACATCAAAACCTTTGGCGACGACACTTTCTACGGCACGGTTTTCGGGTCGGGAAATATCGACATACACGGCCTCAGCGACGAGATTACGATGGACATAGAGGTTACTCCGCACCCCAATACCACCTTTGTGTATAACGCATCCACGCCCGACGGTATATCCGAACAGGAGTTCATCACGTGGAAAGACCGCACTTCCATGCCCCAACTGCCGGAGAACGGAAGCAAAAAGGCACAGACCGGGGGCGACAACAGGCTGCAATCGGATGACCTGCGCATCAACTTTGCACTCAACATGAACCCCGATGCGACCATAAAGCTGCTCATGGACAGCAAGTCAAACGACTACATAACGCTCAACGGCAACGGTTCGCTGCGCGCAACCTACTACAACAAGGGAGCTTTCAACATCTACGGCACTTATACCGTGGCGCACGGCACCTACGGAGTGACCATCCAGAACATCATAAAGAAGAACTTTACGTTCAACGACGGGGGCACTATCATATTCCGTGGCAATCCCTATGATGCGGAACTAAACCTCCAGGCGGTTCATACCGTGAGCGGAGTGTCGCTATCTGACCTGAATATCGGCAACAGCTTCTCCAGTAACACGATAAGAGTGAACTGTCTGATGAACATAAGCGGCCAGCCGAGCAAGCCGGTGGTGGACTTCGGCATGGATATGCCCACCGTCAGCAGCGACGAAGTGCAGATGATAAGGAGCGTAATCAACAGCGAGGACGAGATGAACCAGCAGGTTCTGTATCTTCTGGGCATCGGACGCTTCTACCCGCAGGGCAACAACAACTCCACAGCACAGAACGAAAGGCAGCAAAGCCAGACCTCTCTCGCCATGCAGAGCCTGCTGTCGGGTACGCTGTCGTCGCAGTTGAACAACGTGTTGGGTACGGTTATCAACAGCAACAACTGGAATTTCGGCGCCAACATATCCACCGGCGATGAGGGATGGAACAATGCCGAGTATGAAGGGCTGCTCAGCGGACGGCTACTCAATAACCGGCTGCTCATAAACGGTCAGTTCGGCTACCGTGACAACGCCAATACGGCCAGCACGAGCTTCATCGGCGACTTCGATATACGCTACCTGCTGCTGCCAAACGGCAATGTTGCCATAAAAATGTATAACGAAACCAATGACCGATACTTCACCAAATCGAGTCTTAACACCCAAGGTATCGGTCTTATAATGAAGAAAGACTTCGGCAAAGTCAGCGACTTGTTCAAGAAAGAGGGCAAGGAGAAGAAGGGCAAAAAGGCCAATGGCGGAAAATAACCCGGCGGTTCTCCCACAACAAACAGCCAGTGTTCGGTGGAAAAACCGCCGGGTTACGTATTATAAACCGTAGGGTTACGATTGCCGAAGTGCCGGGTTATGCATCATAAACCGCCGGGTTACGGTTAACAAACGGGCGGTTTTCAGTTGCCGCAGCCGTCTTTCAGTATCCTCAATATGCGCTCCGCCGTGCGTCCGTCCCACCGTTCGGGTAGCGCACTCTTCTTCCAACGCTTTGCAACCATAGAACTTACGGCCTCGGAGAGTGCGGTCGCATCCTCGTCAACGAGCACGTTTGAACCTATTTTCACCGTCTCTATGTGCTCCGTATAGCTGTTTAGCGTTGCGCAAGGCACCGAGTTGAACGTGGCTTCCTCGGCTACGTTGCCCGAATCGGTAACTATTCCGCAGGCGTTGGCGGCCAGATAGCCGAACTCAAGGTAGGACAACGGCTCTATAACGTGCAGGTTGGGGCAGCCAAGCGACAGGCTTTTTACCGTTTCTGCGGCCAGTCCGCGCAAAGGAGCTACCACAGGCATATCGCCAGCGGCTCGGCACATACTCTCAATCATGCTCTTCAGATTGTCCTTGCGGTCTATCAGAGCCTTGCGGTTGAGCGTAAAGAGGATGTACTTGCCCTTTCCGAGCTTCAAATCCTGCCATACTGTGGGGCACGACAGGCGGCTGTAGTTGTGGCGCAAGGTGTCCATAAGGATGTTGCCCACCATGTATATGTGTGTCATCTCCAGCCCTTCGCGGGTGACAATGCTGTTCGCACCGATGCCGGCGGTAAAGAGATAGTCGCTGAGTCCGTCTATAACAAGGCGGTTCACCTCCTTTGGCATGGCCATATCGAACGACCGGGTGCCCGCAACAAGGTGCGCCAGCTTCACACCACGCTTCTTTGTCACTATGGCGGCGGCCATTGTCGAGGCCAAATCGTCCACCACAATAACGACATCCGTGCGGTTGCGCTCCAGATAGAGTTCAAATTCGGCCATCACACGTCCCGTCAACTCGTTGAGACTGGCACAGTCAACGCCGAGAAACACACTGGGTCGGGGTATCTGAAGGTCGGAAAACAGCGACGGTTCGAGCGTCTTGTCGTCCTCACAGCCGGCATATACGAGCGTATAGTCAACGGCTTCGCCCTCCTCACGGGCTTTGTTCACAGCCCAGACAATCGGGGCTACCTTCACGAAGTTGGGGCGTGCGCCCACCATAATGCAGATGTTAAGCATATAATCTTGCTCTGTTTTTTAGTTCAAAACGTGCTGCTCCTTGCCGGAAACGGCTTGGGAAGCACCGTTAAAAGGTTCTTCAATTGTACGGAAACGGTTTAGAAAGCGTAGCCAAGCGTCATCAATACCTGGTGCTGGTTGTTGCTTACCTTAACGCCTTCGGCATAGTTGAAGACATCACCCGACGAGTAATTGGAGAAAGGATGGAACTCCCCTTCCTGTTTCGAGTACTGATAGGCCAGGTCAATGGTGAACTTGTCAACCGTATAGCCAAGTCCGCAGGTTATCCGATTGGTGGCTTTCCAGTTTGTATAGTCGGTTGTTGACGTGTAGGCGTTGCTTACGGAGTTGACAACAACGCCCCTTTCGGCATTTGTCTTATACATCGGCGACACGTAGTTGTAGCCCAGACGCACGGCAAGGGACGGGTCTGGACGAAATTCCGCACCCAATTTCAGTGTGCTCACGCCCTTCAGGGTCTGCTTTGTGGCCGAGTTCATAAGCCTGTCGCTACTGCTTGAGGAGTGGTAATAGCCGTCCCAGTCCCGATAGTCGCCGCTTTTTATCCTCGTATCGAGGCTTCCGTAGTCGGCATATTCATACACTGCGCCCAGCGCAAGGCAGTTTTCGATAGTCGTACCGGCACTCAAGCCGAACTTCCATGGTGTGTTAAGGCGGAAATCATAGGCATCGCTGTGCTCTCCATAGTCAAATCTGCCCACAGAAGTGCTATTGTCAAGCCTCGTATAGTAGGAACTTGTGAGGTCGTAGAACGTGGGTGACGCTATGGAAACGCCTATTCTGAAGGGCGAATCGGCCACCGGGCGCACGATAGCTCCAGCCTTTATGTTGAAGCCCGTACCGGTTATGCGGCGGTCGTCGGTCATTGTTATCGAGCCGATAGACGTGTTTTGGCCGTCAACGAGCTGCTCTGTGTATTGGCTGTAGGCGTTATAGTGAACATCACTTATGCCAAAGGTCAGTCCCCAATATATCCTGTCGTTGCAGTTTCCGCTGAGATTTATGTCGTAATTGCCTATGTAGCCAGAGTGGGCACGGTCGAACACATAGCCTGTAGCATCGTTATAGAAGTAGTCAAAGCCCCCATTGCCGTTTTCTTCCGACAACAAAGCGTTGTAATACACGTAATCGGCGGCATTGAACAGGTTGCTCACATTGTTGCTGCTGCCCTCATAACCGAGTATCACCCCGTCGGTGTTGGTGTCCAACTCAAACAGTCCGCCGGTTCCCTTTATGTATGACTGCTTGTTTTGCGACGCTCCGCTGAGTGCAGATGCCGCAGACAGTATCTGTCCGAAGTTGGTGTTCTTGTGGTAATTCAAGGCTATGTTGATGAAAGACTGCCGTCCTGTGCGCATCGAATAGACAAATCCCGCCTGGTCAAAACTCATTCGGGTCTTGTCAACCCCACCGAAGCTGACGGCATCTTCCTGCGACACGAGGCCGAAAGACACCCTTGCCTGTGAGCTACGGAACAGTCCGATGCCCGCAGGGTTGCCGCCTATGGTTGACAGGTCGGCTCCCAGCGCGTCCATAGCACCACCCATGCCCACGTAACGTGCCGTTCCGTTCAGTCCCTCTGTGGCTATTGCGGCGTTCAAATAGGTCTCCTGCGCTGACAGATGTGCCGATGCGAGCAGTCCCAATGCCACGGTTATTATCTTGGTATTCATGCTTTTATGCTTTTAAGTTATTGTTTTTGTTTCATATACGACGGCTTTGCCGGTGCCAAGTGCATCAACGCCGTCCTCCGAACGAACCTCCGCGCGAGCCGCCTCCGGCACTTCCGCCCCGTGAACCGCCGAACGAGCCGCCGCTATGCGACGAGTTGAACGACGAAGAGCCACTGAACGACGACGGCTGGCGGCTGGTTTGCGTGTTGGTGTAGCCGCTTGAGCTGCGCTGGCCGCCGAAGTTGCCGTTAAAGGTCGTGCTGCGCTGGCTGCTATTCCCTCGTGATGTATTGTTATATGTACGCGCGGTACTATTATATGTGCGCGATGTGTTGCCGAAGTTGCGCCTTGCCGCCGTGGTAGTGTTGCCAGTGCGTGCGCCTCCGAAGTTTCTGCTGCTGAAATGGCGCACTCCGTTGGGTCGCACATGAGCATATCCGCCATAGTAGGGTCCGTAGTGGCCATACCAACCGCCGCCATACCACGGTCTGTCCCAATACCAGGAGTCATAATAGTGGTAGGGATAGCCCCAATACCACGAACTATAGCCATAGTAAGGATAGTCCCAATACCAGGAACCATACCATCCCCATGTGCCGAAGCGTCCGTCCATATAGCCAGTCCAGTAGGGTTCGTACCAGTCATAGTCGTCAAAGCGGTTCATACGCCGCGTGTATTGGTAGTCAGCCTGTGCCTCTGCGGTGGAGTCGGGATAGACTCCTTCCACTCCGTCAAGCGTTATCACGTCGTTGCCAGCCGAGTCGATGGACTGAACCGTGCTCCCCCGGCGGTTGTAGTCGTCGGTTGTCCTGCTGCTGCCGGTATAGTAGGTGTTGTCAGGCATACCGTATCCGGCTGCGCTCTTGGCCACATTCGCCTTTGTGGGCACAAAATACAAGTCGTCTTGCGCCAGCGCATTGGGAAGAAACGCCCCGATTGCGAGAGTCAGAAAAACAATTCTTTTCATACAAAACGCTCCTTTCT
>CAVHML010000070.1:0-10994 GCA_963636905.1 bacterium | reverse complement strand
TTTTCTATCCATTCGCGTGCGTTGACGAATGCTTCTATCCACGGTGTCACCTCGTCTCTGCCCACTCTGTTGAGCGGATAGTAGGCGTTGTTCCATGGGAAGCAGGCGCGTTCCAGGTGCGGCATCATGGCCAAATGACGGCCGTCTTGCGAAGCTATGCCCGCAACTGCATAGTCTGAGCCGTTGGGATTGCCGGGATACTCGTCGTAAGCGTATTTCAGCACCACGTTGTAGTGCTCTTCGGGATACGGAAGGGAGAACTTGCCTTCGCCGTGAGCCACCCAGATGCCGAGCTTGCTGCCGCTTAGCGAACCGAACATCACGCTGTTGTTCTGCGGAACCTCAACACCGAGGAACGCCGACTCGAACTTCCTTGAGTCGTTGTGCAGCATCTTGCTCTTCTTCTCGTCGCCGTTTGTGATCAGTCCAAGCTCCATCATCAGCTGGCAACCGTTGCACACGCCAAGTGAAAGAGTGTCCTTGCGGGCGTAGAACTTGTCGAGTGCCTCCTTTGCCTTGGGGTTATAGAGGAATGCACCGGCCCATCCCTTGGCCGAACCCAGCACGTCGCTGTTGGAGAAGCCGCCGCAGAACACAATCATGTTGATGTCCTCAAGTGTTTCGCGACCGCTTATAAGGTCGGTCATCATCACGTCTTTCACGTCGAAACCGGCGAGATAGAGCGAGTAGGCCATCTCACGCTCGCCGTTAGTGCCCTTTTCGCGTATGATAGCCGCCCTTACGCCGCTCGGAGTGCGGCGGTCTGGCGAGATGTTGTATTGGGACAGCTTGCCTGTGAAGCCGCGTTTGAAGCTGTATTCGATGGGTTGCTCGGCGTAGTTGACGAACCTTTTGCTTGCGCACCCGTTCTTGCTCTGATCGCGGTCGAGCAGGTAGGAAGTCTTGAACCACAGGTCGCGCATCTGCTCTATGTCTATCTCGTGCTCGCTGTCGTTGAGTTTCAGTGTCAGTGTGCGGTTGTCCGGTGTGGGATAACCGATTTTTGCGAAGCCCACTCCTGCGTCTTCGAGCAGCTTTTTCATCTCTGCCTGGTGCTCTTCGGCCACTTCAATCACCACGCCGGGGTTCTCTGCGAACAGCGTCTTGGCTATATCGCCGTCGGAACACAGGTCGTGAAGGTTGATATGCAGGCCGCCTCTGGTGTTGGCGAAGCACATTTCGAGCAGCGTAGTGACGAGTCCGCCGGCCGAAATGTCGTGTCCGGCCATTATCCATCCACGGTTTACGAGTTCCTGAACGGCGTTGAATGCGTCGCAGAAGTATTCCGGGTTCTTCACCGTAGGTACGTCGTCGCCCACTTTTCCGAGGCTTTGCGCGAAGGCACTGCCTCCAAGGCGTTGCTCATCGAACGAGAAGTCGATGTGAAACAGTGACGCACGCTTGTCGTTGACGACCACTGGCGACACTACCTTCCTGACATCCGACACCTCACCGCCTGCGCTGACAATGACAGTGCCTGGAGATATGATCTTTTCCCCGTTGGGATACTGCTGGCTCATGGACAGTGAGTCCTTGCCGGTGGGCACATTGACATGTATATCGCAGCAGAAATCGGACAGAGCCTTGACCGCTGAGTACAGCCGGGCATCCTCTCCCTCCTGCGAACGGCACGGCCACATCCAGTTAGCGGACAGGCTGAGGCTCTTCATGCCCTCGCTTAGCGGCGCCCAAACGATGTTTGTCAATGCCTCGGCCACCGAGAGAACACTGCCGGCTTGGGGAGATGCGAGTCCTGCCTGCGGTGCATGACCCAGCGCAGTGGCTATTCCCTTGCGGCCACGGTAGTCGAGAGCTACCACGCCGCAGTCACTTAGCGGCAGCTGAAGCTCGCCCTGACACTGCTGGCGCGCTATCTTTCCGGTCACGGAGCGGTCAACCTTGTTGGTCAACCAGTCCTTACAGGCCACTGCCTCAAGCTGTAGCACCCGCCCGATGTACTCGTCGATGCCGTCAAAGCTGCCTGTCGTCACGGTGTAACCCACGTTTTCGTAGTGGCGTTCCACCGTGTTGTCGGTCATTATCGTCTTTGGCGAGTGGCCGAACATCTGCGCTACGTCAAGGTCAAAGGGCTTTACGCCGTCGCCCTGCACAAAGCTGAAGTGTGCGTCTCCTGTGGTTTCGCCCACCACATACATCGGTGCGCGCTCGCGTTCGGCTATCTTGCGCACGTGTTCTATATGTTTCTCGTCGATAAGCAGCCCCATCCGCTCCTGGCTCTCGTTGGCTATTATCTCCTTGGAGCTTAGTGTCTTGTCGCCGATGGGCAGTTTGGTCATGTCAATGCGGCCTCCGCATTCCTCGACAAGCTCTGACAGACAGTTCAAGTGGCCGGCTGAGCCGTGGTCATGTATGCTTACCACAGGGTTAACCTCCTCTTCGCACAGTGCGCGCACAAGGTTGTAGGCACGTTTCTGCATCTCCGGGTTGGCGCGCTGCACGGCATTCAGTTCGATACCGTTGGAGTAGCGTCCCGTATCTACCGAAGACACCGAGCCGCCGCCCAGACCGATGCGGTAATTGTCACCGCCTACGACCACTACCTTGTTGCCTTTCTGCGGCTCACGCTTCAGACAGTCGCGCTTGGTGCCGTATCCGACACCTCCGGCAAGCATGATTACCTTGTCGTAGGCGTACTTTTCTTCGCCCTCCTTGTGCTCAAACGTGAGCACAGAGCCGCAGATGAGCGGCTGGCCGAACTTGTTGCCGAAGTCGCTTGCGCCATTTGATGCCTTTATGAGTATCTGTTCGGGAGTCTGGTAGAGCCACTGGCGCACGGGAAGCAGCTCTTCCCAGTCGCGTGTGCCGCCTACGCGGGTGCTAAGTTCGTCTTCCTTGAGGCGCGGATAGGCGGTCATATAGACTGCGGTGCCCGCTATCGGCCACGAACCCGTGCCTCCGCCCATACGGTCGCGTATTTCGCCGCCCGTACCCGTTGCCGCGCCGTTGAAAGGCTCCACGGTTGTGGGGAAGTTGTGGGTCTCTGCCTTGAGCGAGATGACGCTTTCTATGTCTTTAATGGCGAAGTAGTCGCTCGTGGACTGGTCTTTCGGGGCGAACTGCTCCACCACCGGGCCTTGCGCAAAGGCCACGTTGTCCTTGTAGGCCGACAGTATCTTGTTGGGATTTTCCTTGGTTGTCTTCTTTATCATGGCGAAAAGGCTCGACTCCATTTCCTTTCCGTCTATGACAAACGTGCCTCCGAAGATCTTGTGGCGGCAGTGTTCGGAGTTTATCTGTGCGAATCCGAATATCTCGGAGTCGGTCAGAGGCCGTCCAAGTTCCTTTTCTATCTTGTGCAGATACTCCATTTCCTCCTTCGACAGCGCCAGTCCTTCCTGTTCGTTGTATGCCTCCAGGTTCTCCACATGCTTGATTGGCTCCGGCTTATGCGCCACGTTGAACACCTTTTGGTCCAGTCCTTCATACATCCGTTGGAGCATCGGGTCGTGCTCGGCGCCGGGGTTTTCCACCGGGAAGTATTCCTCTATGCGCAAAATGCCGTCGAGTCCCATGTTCTGGGTTATCTCTACGGCATTTGTACTCCACGGGGTTACCATCTCGCGGCGCGGCCCTACGAAGTGGCCTTCGAGCGTTTCGCTGTCCACAAGTGTGGCGTCGCCATACAGCCAGCACAGTTCTTCAATCTCATTGTCGGCCAAGCGGTGGTCACACTCGGTTGCGATAATGCTTTTCTGTGGGGTCTTGAAAAAAAGTATCATGCCTCTTTTGTATTTTGGTTCCTATTGTTTCCGCTCCGCCGGCGGCTGCATTGCGGTGCCGAAGCCTTGGCGGTAGCCTTTGCAAAGGTACGCTAAATCAGAGACAACTCAAAGGAAAAGCCTCTGTTTTTGCGCCGCTCCGCACTTGTCTGCGGCGCACTTGCGGCGGCTGTTGGGTTGTATGCATAATGCAATGCGCGGGGCTGTATGGCAAAAGTGCGGCCTATATATAATAATGTTCGGGCGTACATTAATTAAAAAGCGTGGGTTCATGGATAAGGGGCGCGGACTTGCGGATAAAGAGCGCGGACTCACGGTTGGCCGGCGGCGGCTTTCCTGTGAGTCCACGTTGTGTCGGGTGCAGACCGGAGTGCGGCCGGGCGCGGTCAGAAGTCCATGTCGAGGCCGAGACCGAACACGTTGTTGTTGCGGGTGTAGTCTGCCGTGTAGCTGATGCCCTGTGCCACGCTCTCGCAAGTCTTCATGTGCTTGTAGAAAGTGTGGAAGTAGGCGGCGTTGAGGCGCGTCTTCTTGGTGATATGTACCTGAACTCCCACTCCGAGGCTGTTGGAACTTGCCACGAAAGACTTGTCGTCCATGTAGGCGTCGGTCAGTCCGTAGCTCGTGTTCTGCCACCCTGCGCTTACGGTGAGCAGTTTGCACACGTCGAACTCCGCTCCTGCGTTGAACTCTATGGTGCCCCTGTCGAGCTTGTCCTCGTGGTTGTTGTATGTGGTTGCGTGCTTGTCGTCAAACCAGTGGAAGCCCGCACTCAGCCGGAGGCGGTCTATGGGGGTGTATTCCACGCCTATGGTGAGCAGTGCGGGTATATCTCCGGCAATGCTGCGGCCGTCTTCATACTCGCCGGTGGCCTCTTCCATCTTTTCGTCAAACTGCGTTTTCAGCGTTGTCATGGCCCCTGTCACTGTCTCGCTGCCCAGTATGGACTTGGCAACTCCCTCGGACATGCCCTTTTCGGTCATCGCTGCCAGCAGGTTGGCGGGCAGGTTGCCTATGCTCGGCTTGGCGTTTACGGCCTCGTTCTTCAGGCGTATGCGTGTCTTGAACTCGTATTTGGCTGCAAAATTGAAGCGTCCTGTCTTGTAGTCGATGCCGAGTATCGGTGTGAACCCTATGCCCGACTGGTCGCAGTTCAGCTCTATGTTGGCCGCATCGGGCTTGGTGCGGTCGAGCACCTGGTAGAGCGGCATGCTGCCGACGGTGATGTCCTTGACGTAGCCGTAGTAGTTGCACAGCGCATACACTCCCCTCACGCCGGCAAACACGCTCAGCTTGTCGGTGGCCTTGTAGGCTGCGCCGGCCGACAGGCCGTAGTAGTACTGCCGTCCGCGCATATAGCTGTTGTAGCTGTACTCGCCCTTGCTGCCGAACATGGCGTCGCCGGTGAACACCTGCGCCGGTGTGCCAGTCATCTGCCCCAGTACGCCGTCTATGGCGCCGGCCAGCCGGCACGCACCGGACGCTGTCTCGGCCACAATGCGCTCGAAAGAACCCAGACCACGGTCGAATGTACACTTGCCGCCGCCGCCTGTCAGTGCGAAGTTGGCCTGAAACGACAGCCGTCCCTTGTTGTAGGCATATTGGATCGACGGGATTACGGGGGCTATGGCCGTGCCTTCAAACTCCCGTCCTGTGGTTCTGTCAGCCGTATTGTTGGCAAACAGAGGGTACTGGTTGCCGATTGTGCGCGACTGATAGGCGAACTGCCAGTTGAGAGACAGGTGGTGGCCGTCGCCAAGGAAGGCCACTCCGGCCGGATTGCTGTACACTCCGTCGATTGCGATTGCCGCATCACGTGCGGGATTGCGCAGGAAAGCTACGTTCTGGTTGGTGTTTGTCAACAGGCCGCCGGCGGTTGCCGTGCCTGTAGCGGCCAGGAGAGTGGACGCAAAAAGTGTCTTTACAGTTTTCATTCTTCAAACAAATTGGCTGCAAAGGTATATATTATGTCCCAAGTTTCCCAAATGTTTGCCGAAAATTAATGGTTATTAACCATAAAGGCGGATGATAGTTGCACAAAATGCGGCGTTTGTGCAATCCGAAGCACGGGTTTGGGCGATGAGGGGCAGTGGTTTGGCCTCGAAGAGGCCGCATCTCAGTAACCCCATGTGCAGCGTTAGCGGAACATGGGGTGGGGATGGATATGGAAACATCGGCTTCGAAGATGCCGCACATAAGGAAAACGGGTCTTCTCCGCCGAAGCATACAGCCATATCCGCCGGTGTGCGGCATCTTCGAAGCCGGCAATAGCACAATGACTGTAAGCCCCATGTTCCGCTAACGCTGCACATGGGGTTACTGAGATGCAGCCTCTCCGAGGCTATCCCCAACCCCGTATTTCCTGTTCCTTTCATCTGACTGTCATAACTCGCCCGCTTTTGATGGGCTATGCCCGGCACAGTATTCTCAATACGCCTCGTCCTGCTGCAAGTGCATCGTCTGTGCGTTTAACGGGAAACCGCTTTTTGAGTATCGGAGGGCCGGTTGCGTAACCCCGTGTGGCAGAGCGCGTTTCAAAAACCGTATGTTCGCGGGTCGTAAATGGGCGGTTTACGGGTCGTAAATGCCGTGTTTAGCACTCGTAAACGACCTGTTTACGCACCATAACCCGGCGGTTTGTGATTTGCGAACTGTCGGTTTGTGATTTGCAAGCTGCCTGTTTGCGGCTCGCAAACCTGTCTTTCGCCCGTACAGGGTGCTGGTTTTGGGTGCGGAAGTGGCAGGAAAAGGTGTGCCGGAGGGGCTTTTGATGTATAGGAAAGTATATATTTATTACTGTTGTAGCGTATTGTAAGCGTTTCAAACCGATATGCTTTCAAATGCGAACAATATACCCCGGTTTTCTTAAACATTGAAATCGTACCGCTGAAACGTTGCATTAAGTTCTTGCCGATAGAACATTTTGCAAGAAAAAGAGGTACTTTTGCAGTCAAAATGTAAGTGATTGGGAACTTAAACAAACTTAATGCAACTAAAAATGAATAAGGGATTGTATGACGCAGCCTACGAACACGATGCGTGCGGCGTAGGTATGGTTGTGAATATCCATGGCAATAAGAGCCACGAGTTGGTGGATAACGCATTGAAAGTGTTGGAGAACATGCGCCACCGTGGTGCGGAGGGCGCCGACAACAAGACGGGTGACGGTGCCGGAATACTGCTCCAGATACCGCACGAGTTCATCCTGCTGCAAGGAATACCCGTGCCTGAAAAGGGAAAGTACGGCACAGGTCTCGTGTTCCTGCCCAAGGACGAGAAGAAACAGGGACAGATTCTGTCGGTAATGATAGAGGAAATAGAGCGCGAAGGGCTTTCTTTGATGCACCTGCGCAACGTTCCGACCAACCCCGATTGCCTTGGCGTGGCCGCATTGGAAACGGAACCGACCATCAAACAGGTGTTTGTCACGGGCGTGACCGACGACAAGGTGTCCATATTCGAGCGCATCCTGTACATTATCCGCAAGCGTATCGAGAAGCGCATCAGCGACAAGGATTTCTATATATGCTCCCTGTCGAGCAAGAACATTATATATAAGGGAATGCTCTCGAGCCTCCAGCTCCGCCAGTACTTCCCTGACCTGACCAACAGCTACTTTACGAGTGGCCTGGCCTTGGTTCACTCGCGCTTTTCCACCAACACTTTCCCCACATGGAGCCTTGCCCAGCCGTTCAGACTGCTGTGTCACAACGGCGAAATAAACACCATCAGGGGCAACCGCGGCTGGATGCAGGCGCGCGAGAGCGTGCTCAACTCGCAGGCTCTTGGGGATATAAGGCAAATATCGCCCATTGTGCAGCCCGGAATGAGCGACTCGGCCAGCCTGGACAACGTGTTTGAGTTCTTCGTGATGAGCGGTCTGTCGCTGCCTCACGCCATGTCGATCATGGTGCCGGAGAGTTTCAACGACAAGAACCCCATTTCCGAGGACTTAAAGGCCTTCTACGAGTACCATTCCATACTGATGGAGCCGTGGGACGGCCCTGCTGCGCTGCTTTTCAGCGACGGACGCTTCGCCGGAGGTATGCTTGACCGCAACGGACTGCGCCCCGCACGCTACACAATCACCAAGAACGACATGATGGTTGTGGCCAGCGAGGTGGGAGTGATGGACTTTGACCCCACGGAGATAGCCGAAAAGGGTCGTCTCCAGCCGGGTAAGATACTGCTGATAGACACTCAGGAAGGCAAAATATACTACGACGGCGAGATAAAGGCCAAACTGGCCGCCGCCCACCCGTACCGCCAGTGGCTCTCAACCAACCGCATACAGCTGGAAAAGCTCAAGAGCGGACGAAAAGTCGATAACAGCATACCCGAACTCGTGCGCCATGAGATCATGTTCGGTTATGGTGAGGAGGACGTGGACGGCACTATCGTCCCCATGTCGGTCAACGGACAGGAGCCGACCGCCGCTATGGGTAACGATACTCCGCTTGCCGTGCTCAGCGACAGGCCGCAGATATTCTTCAACTACTTCCGCCAGCAGTTTGCGCAGGTGACTAATCCCGCCATAGACTCCATCCGCGAGGAACTGGTCATGTCTCTGACGGAATATATAGGCCGTGTGGGTTCGGGAATCCTTAGCCCGGACGAGACAAACTGCAAGATGGTGCGTCTGCCTCACCCCATTCTGAACAACACCCAGCTGGATATTCTCTGCAATATACGCTACAAGGGATTCAATACCGTCAAGCTGCCCATGCTGTTCGAGTGCGCCAAGGGCGAGGAGGGGCTGCACGAGGCTCTCGACGAGCTGTGCAAGCAGGCTGAACGCAGCGTTGACGACGGCTACAACTACATTATACTTAGCGACAGAGCCGTGGACGAGACCCACGCAGCCATCCCTTCGCTGCTCGCAGTGAGCGCCGTACACCACTATCTCATATCCGTAGGCAAGCGAGTGCAGACTGCGCTTATCGTAGAGAGCGGAGAAATACGCGAAACCATGCACGCTGCACTTCTTCTGGGCTACGGTGCGTCGGCGTTATGCCCCTATATGACGTTCGCAATCCTCGACGACCTTGTGAAGAAACACAAGATTCAGGAGGACTACGCTACGGCCGAGAAGAACTATATCAAGGCCGTGAAGAAGGGACTGTTCAAGATAATGGCCAAGATGGGTATCTCCACCATACGTTCTTACCGTGGTGCGAAGATTTTCGAGAGCATCGGTTTGTCGGAAAGCCTGCTCCGCAACTACTTCGGCACCGAGGTTTCAACCATAGGTGGTATCGGGCTGGAGACAATTGCACGGGATGCGATACGTCTGCACGACGAAGCGTTCTCGAAAAAGACGCAGACAGACTTCCTACCCAACCTCGGACAGTTCCATTACCGCAAGGACGGCATCAAGCACGCATGGAATCCCGAGACTATAGCCACGCTTCAGCTGGCCACACGCACGGGTAACTATGCAAAATTCAAGGAGTACACCAAAGCAGTCAACGAGAAGGAGAGTCCTATCTTCATCCGTGACTTCTTCGATTACAAGCGGAATCCTATCTCAATCGACAAGGTTGAGCCTGTTGAAGAGATCGTTAAGCACTTCGTAGTGGGCGCAATGAGCTTCGGAGCACTCTCCAAGGAAGCTCACGAGGCCATAGCCCTGGCCATGAACAAGCTGGGCGGACGAAGCAATACCGGCGAGGGAGGTGAGGACAATGCCCGCTTCCACTCCACTGTGGATGGCATTTCGCTCTCGTCAAAGACCAAGCAGATAGCGTCAGGACGCTTCGGAGTGACCGCAGAGTATCTGGTTAACGCCGAGGAGATACAGATTAAGGTGGCTCAGGGTGCGAAACCCGGTGAGGGAGGGCAGCTTCCGGGCTTCAAGGTGAACGAGATAATCGCCAAGACACGCCACTCCATACCGGGCATATCGCTCATTTCGCCTCCGCCACACCACGACATCTATTCTATAGAAGACCTCGCACAGCTCATCTTCGACCTGAAAAACATCAACCCGAAGGCCGCTGTGAGTGTGAAACTCGTTGCAGAGAGCGGTGTAGGTACCATTGCTGCGGGTGTTGCAAAGGCCAAAGCCGACCTTATAGTGGTCTCTGGAGCCGAGGGAGGCACCGGTGCAAGCCCCGCATCCAGCATGCGCTTCGCAGGTATCTCGCCCGAAATAGGCATTAGCGAGACCCAACAGACACTCATGAAGAACGGTTTGCGCGGCCAAGTGCGCCTTCAGGTGGACGGACAGCTCAAGACAGGACGCGACATCATAATGATGGCGATGCTCGGAGCCGAGGAATTCGGTTTCGGAACGTCGGCCTTGATAGTGCTGGGATGCGTGATGATGCGCAAATGTAACCTCAATACGTGTCCTATGGGCGTGGCTACGCAGAACCCGGAGCTGCGCAAGCACTTCATAGGCCGGTATGAATACCTCATCAACTTCTTCACTTTCCTGGCGCAGGAGGTGCGCGAGTATCTCGCAGACATGGGCTTCACCAAGCTGAACGACATAGTTGGCCACACGGAGCTTATCGTTCCGAGGAAGAACGGCGACACCAAGACCTCAACACTCGACTTCCGCCGCTTGCTGCACAAGGAGACAGGACACTGCACCCTCTATCATACTACCGGGCAGAAGCACGAACTCGACGAGGTACTCGACCAGCAGATAATACGCGCAGCCCAGAACGCGATAGAAAAGCAGGACGAGGTGAACCTCGACTACGCCATAAAGAATACCGACCGTGCCGTCGGCACAATGCTGAGCGGCATTATAGCCGACAAATACGGCGAGGCTGGGCTGCCCGACTCCACGATTAACATCAAGTTCAAGGGTTCTGCCGGCCAGAGCTTCGGCGCTTTCCTCGTGAAAGGCGTCAACTTCAAGCTCGAAGGCGAAACCAACGACTACTTCGGCAAGGGACTTAGCGGCGGACGCATAGCCATTCTGCCTCCCACACGCAGCAATTTCGCGGCTGAAGACAACATTATCGCCGGCAATACCGGCCTGTACGGCGCCACAAGCGGCGAGTTGTACATCAACGGTAAGGTAGGCGAGCGCTTCGGAGTGCGCAATTCTGGTGCCATAGCGGTGCTTGAGGGAGCCGGCGACCACTGTTGCGAATACATGACCGGCGGTCGTGTGGTCGTACTGGGCGAGACAGGGCGCAACTTTGCCGCAGGTATGAGCGGCGGAGTGGCCTATGTGTGGGACAAGAACCACAACTTCGACTACTTCTGCAACATGGATATGGTGGAAATCAACCTCGT
>CAVHML010000069.1:0-11110 GCA_963636905.1 bacterium | reverse complement strand
AGGATGGAGTAGCAAGACGCTGAGGATAGAGTGACAAGACGTTAAGGATGGAGTAACGATACGCAAACGGTGGAGCGAAGCCTCCTGTCCCTTGCGTTTGCAGATATGAAAGAGGGGCTTGGACACCGTGTCCAAGCCCCTCTTCGGCTTAAAATGATATGATTGATGTTGTCAGGCGGGTTACTTCACGATTACCTTCTGGGTCTTCACGGTGCCGTCGGCATAGACTTTCTTCACTATGTTCACGCCTTTGGCTGCCTTGTTGAGCTGTGTGCCGTTCATACTGTAGATGATTGTGCGCACAACCTCGCCCGTTGCGTTGTCTTTCTTGTTCACATTGACGATGCCAGTGTACTCTCCAGACTTCTCGCCTGCGTTGTAGACAATCACGTTGAACAGACGGCCGCTCGTGTTCTTGGCAGCCAGTTTCACAAACACCTTGTCTGTGCCTTCATAAGACAGCAGGTTCTTCTGGTAGAGGCGGCCTTTGGTGTCCTCGGAAACCTTGGGACTGTAGATGTAACCGATAGACTGCCAGTTGGCAACGTCTGCAGTGTCAGTCGTAACGGACACTTCCATCTTGATGGAGTCCTTGCCTCCGAGTATGGCAACGATGTCAAACGGAGCCTGGAATGCTTCGGTGCTCTGCAAGAAAGCTGATGTCGGGTCTTTCTCACCGTCGCCGTTGGAACCCACACCTGCAAAGGTAATGTGGTAGTTAGAGGCGTTGGCCTCAGAGTCGTCGTATGCTGTGGCAGGGTTGTATGCGTTGGGGTCACCCACTGCGTGGCCCATTGTATTGCTTTCCCAGGCCACTACCTGACCGTAGGTCTTCAGTTCCCAACCGTTACCCGGATTGTGGGTGAAGAGAGAGTCGGCCTCTGCGTACTTGTTGTGCATATTTCCCGTAGAGTCAGTCTCGGTGCCGATTACTTCGTCGGTATAGAAGTTGTAGCCGCTCTTGCCGATATAGTATGTGCCGGCAGCGGGTTGCCAGTCTGTCTTGTTGGCATCGAACTGCGAAAGGATGTCGAGTCTTACCTTTTCGTTCATCACTTCGATGTCCTCACTCACGGCTTCCGACTGCAGATATATGCCCTTTTCAGCCGTAAAGGCTGTGATTGTGGCGTGCTTTGTCAGCGTGAAAGGAGCGGTGTAAAGCTCGGATTGGGTTATGGCATTGCTGCCTGTGTAGTTGTAGTAAACGCTGTCGCCCTCGTTAGCAGGTACGATTGTGACAGTGGTCTTGCCGTCTTCCTTGTCGAGAGAGAACGTCGGAGACTTTGCCAACTCGTATATTGAGATGGTTTTCTCTACCACATCGCTCAGCAAATAGCCGTCGGCAATGGCGATGGCCTTTACGGTTACGTCCTTGTCTGTTATTTCAAACGGCTCTGTGTATGGCGTGCTGTCCAGCGTAGGCTCGGTTCCGTCTGTGGTGTAGTAGCACTTTGCGTTCTTAGTGCCGCTCTTTATCGATACCGAAGTAGACAGGTTGCCGTATGTCTCGCTGATGATAGGCTTGGCCGTGTTGGTGATTGAAGCCTTTGTTCCAGCCACTAAAGTCACCGCATTGAGCAGGATGTCTGATGCGTTCTCGTCGGGTGTCTGTCCGAAAGAGTACGGTACCATGAGATAAGCGTTGCGGTCGGCATTGTGAATGTGTATGGCTTTGATGTCGCCGGCATAGGCATAGACGCTGTCATTGGCGAAGTAAGAACCTTCTTCTGCGGCATATCCGACTACTTTGTCGCTGCTGTCGAGCAGCGTAAGGTTGCCTTCTTCATCGATATATGAGTCGGTCATGGCGTCAGACGGGGTGAACAGCGGCGATTTGCGTGCGGCTTCGCCCACCTTAACCGTGTTTGTTTCCGACTGAACTGCCTGTCCGTAGCCCCATGTCTCGTACAGTCCCGTGCTCATGTTGAACATCGGTACGAAGGCAATGGCCTCCTTAATGGTGCCGGCATAGGTGTTTCCGGCGTTTATGGAGTTGCCTATAATCACTGCGTCGAACGTTTGCAGTGAGTCGGCGGTGACTTTCGACAGGTCGCCTGATGTGTCAAAGTTGGTGAACTCAACCTTTTCCGTGTATCTTTCGGACAGTTGATCCTCAACGATGGTGCGTATGAGGTCTTCATCCGAGCTGTAGTTCGTGTAGCCGGAGTCATACAGATAGGCTATCTTGACGGGTTGTGCCTCCTCCTTGGGCGTTTCGCCGATGCAGATGAAGTGGTAGTGCATGCCACTGGTGGCCTGTAGCTTGAGGTCGGAGGCTTCTGCGTTGTTGTTGAGGATGACTACGGTGTCCATATCCTTTGTCTTCCAAGTGGTGGTGGAACCGTCCTTGCCGGTGAAACCGGAAGTCTTGATGGTGAAGCCACGACTATCAGTGTCCTTGTGCGAACTGAATATAACGGTAACGGAGTCACCAGCCGGAACGTTAGGGATGGTAACGGCATCTTCGTCTTTCTTTCCGTTGAGCCATACGTGAGGGCCAAATGTCTCCGACTTGAACTGTATGCAGAGGTGTTGGGCACTTTTTGCGGCAAACACAAGTCCTTGAGTCTCTGGAACAACCCAGTCTTCTCCACCTACTTTGCACTTTACCTCGCCGGCACTGCGTCCTGCCTTCGACTCGTAGAAGCCGTTGGCTGTCTTGTCTGTCCAGTAACCGTCGCTTGCGGCAGCGTCTGCTGCGAAGTTGGCGAGTGTTTCATCACTGAAGCCCTGGCGGAAATCCCACAGCTTCCTTGACTGTTCGTCCTGCGCTCCTGCCGTTATGGCGGTCAGAAGAAGCGTCAATCCTAACGTAAATAGTTTTTTCATAAATATGTTTTGGTTTGGTTAGTTTGTTAAATTCGTCTTGTCGTTCGAAAAAAAAGTGTTTACTAAGGTTAGTAGTGCCCGCACGGCACTGTGATTGCAAATGTATTATAAAATGTAAAACGGCGCAATGTGAAAGAACATTGCGCCGTGATAAACATCTTGGAATTTTGATATTTCTGTCAATATCAAGGGTGTTATGCGTCGCGAAACGTTATTTCCCCTTGTGCCGGTTGGCGCGTTGCTCGCGGTATTTTGCCTTTTGTTTGGCCGAACCGCTGCCGTGCGCCCCCGTTATGTACTGCTTTTTCTTGGCCTTGGTCTTCCTCTTCTCCTGGCGGTCTCCGCTTGGAGCTTTCTTGAACACCATGCCTCCGCCGGCTATTATGTCGTCGATGTCCATAATGGTGTGGGTGTTTATGTGGACGGAAGCGCCGGCCTCCGCCCTTTATACATTAATGATGGAACAGGCGCACGCCCGTGAAGGCCATCGTGATGCCGTATTTGTCGCAGGTGTCTATCACGTTGTCGTCGCGCACCGAACCTCCGGCCTGGGCTATATATTCCACACCGCTCTTGTGGGCGCGCTCGATGTTGTCGCCGAAGGGGAAGAATGCATCGCTGCCGAGAGCCACCTTGGTGTTCTTGGCTATCCATTCGCGCTTCTCCTCACGGGTCAGTGGCTCGGGCTTCTCCTTGAAGAACATCTGCCAAGTGCCGTCGCGGAGCACGTCGTCATAGTCGTCGCTGATGTATACATCTATAGTATTGTCGCGGTCGGCGCGGCGTATGCCGTCGACGAATGGCAGGTTCATCACCTTCGGGTGTTGGCGCAGCCACCAAATGTCGGCCTTGTTGCCGGCCAGACGGGTGCAGTGGATGCGGCTCTGCTGTCCGGCTCCGATGCCTATGGCCTGTCCGTCCTTGACGTAGCAAACGGAGTTGCTCTGGGTGTACTTCAGTGTGATGAGGCTTATGATGAGGTCGCGCTTGGCCTCGTCGGTGAACTGCTTGCTCTTTGTGGGTATGTTGGCGAACAGAGCGGGGTCGTTGAGCTTCACGTTGTTGCGTCCCTGCTCGAAGGTGACGCCGAACACCTGCTTGCGTTCAATCTCTTCGGGCACATAGTTGGGGTCAATCTTGATTACGTTGTAGGTGCCTTTGCGCTTGGCCTTCAGTATTTCCAGAGCTTCGGGAGTGTAGTCGGGAGCTATGACGCCGTCGCTCACCTCACGCTTGATGAGCGTTGCAGTGGCCTCGTCGCACGTGTCGCTCAGCGCGATGAAGTCGCCGTAGCTGCTCATGCGGTCGGCTCCGCGTGCTCTGGCGTAGGCGCAGGCTATGGGACTAAGCTCAATCTTCACGTCATCCACGAAGTATATCTTCTTAAGTGTGTCACTCAGCGGCAGTCCGATGGCTGCTCCAGCCGGCGACACGTGCTTGAACGATGCTGCGGCGGGCAGTCCGGTGGCCTCTTTCAGCTCTTTCACGAGCTGCCAGGCGTTGAGAGCGTCGAGGAAGTTGATGTAGCCGGGGCGGCCATTGACCACCTCGATTGGCAATTCTCCGTCGGTCATGAATATGCGCGACGGCTTCTGGTTCGGGTTGCAACCGTACTTAAGGGGTAATTCTTTCATTATAAATAGGTGTAAATGTTGTTTCCTCTGCAAATTTACTATGTTTTGGCGAATTGTGCAAGGGGCGTTCCCGGTTTGGTATGATATCGGTGTTCTGTGCGAAAGCGTACATTTCGGGCATGGAACACTGGCCTGTGCAGACGGCAAAGGGCGGCTTCGCTTGTGCGAAACCGCCCCTGTAGAATACTCTTGACAGCGCATTGCGCCTGTTGTCATTGAGCTTTGGCGATAGTTTTCTTCTCCTTGATGCGTGCTTTCTTGCCGGTCAGCTTGCGCAGGTAGTAGAGTTTTGCGCGGCGAACCTTGCCGACCTTGTTCACTTCGATGCTGTCGATGTTGGGCGACTCGATGGGGAAGATACGCTCAACGCCCACTGTGCCCGACATTTTGCGCACAGTAAAGCGGCGCTTCTCGCCGTGTCCGCAGATCTTGATGACCACTCCACGGTAGAGCTGGATACGCTCTTTTGTACCCTCAATAATCTTGTAGGCGATGGTAACGGTGTCTCCCGACTTGAACTCCGGGTGCTTCTTGCCTGTCGCGAATGCCTCTTCGGCAACTTTAATCAAATCCATTTGTCTCTTGAATGATATGTTTGTTTTGTCCCAATGCGCAACATAAACAGGCCACTCGTTACTTCCTGCCAGCGATTACGCATAAAAGCGGTTGCAAAGGTACTGCTTTTTCGGCTGAAACGGGCATCTTTGCAGATTTTTTTTGGCCGTTTGCGGCGATTTTCCTGTCTTTCGGCGGTGCCGGAGCGGCTGTTTCTGTAAAATGTTTTGGCACTGTGCCGCTGCCAACCCCACCGTTTACGGTGCGTAAACAGGGCGTTTACGGGTCGTAACTGTGCCGTTTACGGGTGCTAAATGCCCCATTTACGATGCGCAAACGGCCGGTTTGTGGAAACCGTTGGCTGCCAGAGGCTTGCAAAACCGGCCTTTGGCGTATGGGATAGGGTGGGGTTGCCGTGAAATGTCGGATGGTTTTACTTGCGGAACAGTCCGTTGAGGCTCGGGGAAGAGGGGGTTGGGCTACTCGAAGTAGAAGGTCAGCACTATCATCTTGTTCTGTCCGCGGGTGACGGAGTTGGCGTAAGCGCGCTTCAACGGGTCTTGCAGCGAGTTGGCATGGCCGGTATCGAGGCTGTTGGTGAGGCTGTAGCAGAACTTCAGTTCGGGTATCAGCTTGAAAAAGGGCAGGTACAGGTCGCATCCGAGGCCCACTTCCACCATCGTGTCGTAGCGTTTCAGCCGCACATAGTCCTGGTCTTTGCCCGTCAGGTTGACCATCGGGTTTATTCCGGCAATGACATACGGGCGGTAGTTGCCGTGGCGGAGCGAGCTGAACTTTAGGTCTATTGGCACAGAGATGTAGGTGTTCTTCATGTCCTGCGTCACTTCCTTGGGCTTACCGTTGTCGTCGGTGAGCGAAAGGTTGCGGAACACGAGGTGCTTCGAGCCGAAATGCATGGCCGGAGCGCAGCGTAAGGCAAGGTAAGTGTTGATGCGCCATTCGGCAAGTACGCCGACCGACAGCCCGGGGTTCCAGTTGTCAACATCGCACAGTATGGTTTGCGTGGTCTGGGTGCCGTCGGTAGCCGTGACAACCTGCGGCCCCACGTTGACAAACTCCATGTCCTGCATGTGGACACCCACATGGATACCGAAGTGCAACGGGCGCAAATCGATGTACGGTTTGTTCTGTAATATGCGCTCCTGTGCCGTGACAGAGGCGGCAACCGCACAGACGACGAGGGTTGAAAGCAGCCTTTTCATGTTATTAAATAACGCATTTCCGGCGGTTATAGTATGTGCCGCACTATTTTGAAGGCATATAAATTGCCGCCAACCGGCAAGTTTTGCTCATAAAGTTTGGGTATGTACGGGAATAATGCCTACTTTTGCATACTAATTTATTGGTATTAATTAAAACGAAACAGTATTATGGCTTACGTAATTGGTGACGACTGTATCGCTTGCGGTACATGTATCGACGAGTGTCCTGCCGGAGCAATCTCAGAAGGCGACAAGTATTCAATCAACCCCGATGCCTGCACAGAGTGCGGAACGTGCGCTGACGTGTGCCCGTCGGAGGCTATCAGCCTTCCCGCATAGGCATTGAAGTTGCGCAACGCAGCGAAATAACAGTCTAAAATTAAAAGGGCGCATCCCTGCTTCGGCAAGGATGCGCCTGTTTTCTGTTGCCCCGGAGTCAGCCGTATGGGGCTGTTTCAAGTGTAAGGCATAACGTTTGCCCTCCGTTGTGGCATCGGCTGTGCCGCTATTTTAGGGTTATCTTGAGTCCAATGTCCGACACTCCGGGCAGTATCTCACGCTTCATGTTGTGGCGGACGGCCACGTGGAGCGTGTCACCGGCCTCCATCCTGACCGTTTTCAGCGGAAACGAGAACTGCCGATAGCTTATTCCCGCACCTTGGCTCTGCCCATTGCCGTCCGTGAGTTTGCAGTTGAGCATCGTGTCGAGCACGATTCCCGAAGGCCGGACGGTCTGTTGCACCACGAGAACCAGCGACTGGAACGGGTAGAGGGTGCTTGTCCTCACGCCTATTTCCTCCATATATTCGCCGCTTTGCGCCAGACTGTCAATGGCAAAGACGATGGTGTCGTTCTTTTCCCAGCCGTTTTGCGGCGTGTGGATGTACCGGTCATAAACAGTCTTGCGGTCACACGCTGCCGTAAGCAGTATGGTCAAGACTGCAAGGAGCGCGGTTGCAGCGGCGGAGCGTATGGTTGCTGTGCCGGAACGTGCGCTTGCCAAGCCGTGACGTATGGTTTTCATACGGGGAAGTATGGCTTGGCGCACCTTATTCATTGCTTTCCTTGGGCTGTCCTTCCTTTTGGCGGCGGTCATTGGGCTGTTTCTGCTGCTTGGGCTGCTGCCTTTGTGCTACATTCTTGTCCTTTGGAGTGGCGTTTCCGTCCTTTTGCTCAGTGTTCTTGTCCTTTTGTGCGGCATTTCCGCCCTTTTGACCCTGTGCATGTTGGCCGTTGTCAGACTGCCGTCCGCCCTGTTGCCGGGCGTTTTTCTGCTGGCGGTTGTTGGGTTTCCGCTTCTTCTTGGCCTTGTCAAAGCGGCTTATGCTCTCTCCGGCAAGCAGATCGACCGGCTTGCTCGGCTCTTTCTTCATGCCGTCTTCCTGAAGTGAGGTGGGTTTCTCGCCGTTACGGTTCATCTCAATCACCTCTTTCGCCCTCCTGGCCGTTATGGTTTCGAGGTTGGCGGCTATGTTCTTGTCGGTTGAGTAGGTCACCATTCCTGCCAGAATGTCGCTCTTGAACAGGTGGTAGTCGCCGTCTTGGGTCTGGAGGATTATCTCCTTGCTCGGCAACCGCCGACTTGCCTCCACGTAGTCGTCCACTTCGTAGTTCAGACAGCACTTCAGTTTGGCGCACATGCCCGCCAGCTTCTGCGGATTGAGCGAGATGTCCTGGAAACGTGCGGCGTTTGTGCTCACACTGACGAAGTTTTTCATCCATGTGGCGCAGCATAGCTCCCTGCCACACGGCCCTGTACCGCCGATACGGCCCGCTTCCTGACGCGCACCTATCTGCTTCATCTCTATCCTGACGTGGAATGTTTCGGCCAGAACCTTGATTAACTGGCGGAAATCCACGCGTTCGTCAGCAATATAGTAGAAGATTGCCTTGTTCCCGTCGCCCTGATACTCCACGTCACCAATCTTCATTTTGAGTCCCAAGTCCTTGGCTATCTGCCGGCTCTCAATCATTGTCGCGTGCTCACGCGCCTTTGCCTCGCGGCATTTGTCCAGGTCTGTCTGTCTGGCGATGCGGTATATGCGGCGTATCTCGTCGGCAGACTTCAGGTTAGCCTTCTTTATCTGCATCTTGACGAGCCTTCCCGTGAGCGTAACCACGCCGATGTCGTGGCCGGGGTTGGCCTCCACTGCCACTATGTCGCCCTTTTTCAGGTCGAGTCCGTTCACGTTGTGGTAGTAACCCTTGCGTGTATGCTTGAATTGCACCTCAACCAAGTCGGTGCTGAACTGGTTTCCGGGCACGTCAGCGAGCCAGTCATAGGTGTTGAGCTGGCGGTCTTGTCGTCCCACGGCGTGCCTGCACAGGCCTCTGTCCTGGCAACAGTATGTTTCAAAGTCCTTGTTGTTATTGTCCATTGCGGTTGTTTCGTTTTGAATGTCGTGTGTTATATATATAATAATGTATAGGAGACGGGTGCCGGAGGGGCTTGCCGCCGGGCGCCGTCCTATGCCTTGTTTCTCGGAATGAGCAGCACTATCATCTGGAGTGCCATGTCGAAGAACACTATCTTGGCGTTTGCGTTCTGCCCGATGTCGCGTATTGCCTTGCCGGCCAGCTCGTTTATGGGGATAATATTGTCCTCGTTGACGAAGCGGGCAAAGTTTTTGGCGAAGTTCTCCTCGTCTTGCGTCATGTAGTTCAGCTCCGGGTTGTTGAAATTGAACATGAAGTTTTCCCTAATAAGGCGCATGAAGTATTCCAGAAACCGCTTCTGCTTCTCGCGGCCGAGCGTCTGCATGGTCTCGCTCCACCGCTTCAGCTCCTTTATGTTGCGCATATAGGCCAGTCGCATCAGGCTTTTGAACAGCTCAAGGAACTGGTTGTTCTCGTTGTCTGCGTTGAGTGTTTCGATGGCTTTCAGCCAGCTGCCGTTGGCAATGCGTGCGGTTCTTGCCGCCGCATCGCCGCTTATGCCCCTGCGTTCCACGAGTTCCTTGCTTATGCTTTCGGTGTCTATGCGCTTTATGTCTATGCGTTGTGTCCGCGAGCGTATCGTTTCCAGCAGTCTGGACGGCTCTTCGCACACCATGACGAACACGGTTTGCGTCGGCGGCTCCTCGATTAGCTTGAGCAACTTGTTGGCACACTCGGTGTTCATGCGCTCCGGGAGCCATACAACCGACACCTTGTAGCCGCCCTGGCTTGACTTCAGACCGAGTTTCCGCGCCAGTCCGTCGCTCTCACCTGCCGTGATGATGGCCTGTTGGTTCTCTGCTCCGATCCTTTCCATCCACTGTTGCATGCTGAAATACGGCCCTTTCGAGAGCATATCGCGCCATTCCCGTATGAAATCGTCGCTCACCGGCTTGTGGTCACTGCCCATTGAAGGCAGCTTTATCGTGGGGAATGTGAAGTGCAGGTCGGGGTGTTCCCACTTGGAAACCATCTTGCACTGGGGGCAGACTCCGCATGGTTCGCCGCCTTTGCCGCGCTTCTGGCAGAGCAGGGACGAGGCGAAAGCCAGTGCCAGTGCCATCTTGCCGCTGCCGGAGGGGCCGCACAGCAGTATGGCGTGGGGCATCCGTCCTCCGTCAAGCATCTGCCCGAGCCTCGCCTTTGCGTCTTCCTGACCTATTACCTCGTCGAATTTCATAGCAGTTCCCTTGCGGTTTCCACCACCGAATCGACTGCCGACACGGTGTAGAAGTGTATGTTGCCGACTCCGTGGGCGTACAGTTCCCGGCATTGTGCCACAGCCCATTCCACTCCGAGGTGCTTTGCCTCGTCGTCGGTCTTGCATTTCACGGCCTCGTCTGCCAGCTCCTTTGGTATGTCGCAGTGGAATGTCTTGGGCACCACGGTCAGTTGGCTTAGCTTGGCGAACGGCTTTATGCCCGGAATGATGGGTATGGTTATGCCCATGGCGCGGGCTTTCTCCACAAAAGCAAAATATTTGCTGTTGTCGTAGAACAGTTGGGTCACGGCATATTGCGCCCCGAGGTCCTGCTTCTCCTTGAGATACTTCATGTCCATCTCCAGATTGGGGGCTTCCTCGTGCTTCTCAGGATAGCAGGCCACGCCGAAGTCGAACCTCTTCCCCGGCACTTTTATCGGCTCGCCGTTGGCGAAAAATCCCTCATTGAACCGGTTTACCTGCCTGATGAGGTCGGTTGTGTGCGCGTGTCCGCCCGGCGTGGGCGTGAAGCGGCTGTCTTCCTTGGCCTTGTCGCCGCGCAGCAGCAGCAGGTTGCCTATTTGCAGGAACTGCAGGTCGAGCAGCTCGTACTCAATGTCCTCCACAGTCGCACCACTGCATATTATGTGCGGCTGAACGGGTATGTTGTACTTCTGCTGTATGGCGGCCGCTATGGCTATGGTGCCGGGACGGCGGCGCACGCGTTGCCTTTCCAGCAGTCCGCTGGGCAGCTGCTTATATACAAACTCGCTGTGGTGGGTGGTTATGTTGATGAACAACGGGTTGAAGTCCTTGAGTTTGTCTATCGTGGCAAACAGTTTCTCCGTCCCGTTGCCCTTCAGGGGCGGCAGAACTTCAAAGGAGAAACTTCTCTCGGCCTTGTTTCCGCTTATCAAATCGGTTATTTTCATTGACTGTATATATACAATAGGTTGCAAATTTAAGCAAAATAGCTGGAATAACCGAATGTGGCAGGGGTTAAAAACGGTTCTTCCGCCAAATGCACAGATGCCGCCCTTTTCGGCGGAAGGAAGTACTTGGCGGGGATAGCAGCCCGTTCAGGCATGAAAAGCGGCACTTCCGCCAAATGCACAGATGCCGCCCTTTGCAGCGGAAGGAAGTGCTTGGTGGGTACGGCACCGGGCATAGCCTCGAAGAGGCTGCATCTCAGTAACCCCATGTGCAGCGTCAGCGGAACATGGGGGATTAAG
>CAVHML010000068.1:0-11298 GCA_963636905.1 bacterium | reverse complement strand
AGCGCGAGGGCAGCACCGTAATTGACGAGTATCTGCGCATAGCCGACGCACAGGGCAACGTGATTAGGGAGTGGGGACCGGACGATGCCAAGGGCAAGCTGTACAGTGCCAACCTGATGGCGTTTGAAGGCCAGGACAAGGAGCTTGTTGTGGTCTACTACAACGAAGACAACGGCAAATATACGCTCGACTACTATCCCCTGCCTTTCAGCAAGTTTGAGAAGGGCGGCGACGGTACGGCAGCCAACCCCTACCTTGTTTCCACCGCCGGCGACCTGGCTCTCATTGCCAACGAGCCTGCCGCTTGCTACAAACTGGCCAACAACATCAACATGAATGCCGCCAACAAGGACTGGACTCCGATATCTTCGTTCAGCGGATCGCTCGACGGCAACGGCTATGCCATAAGCGCTCTCTCGATAGAAAGCACCGACGCCAACGCCGGACTGTTCGGCTCGCTCGCGCCAAACGCCAAGGTCAAGGACATCACATTCACCGACCCCACAATAATCCTCACCTCCAACAACCAGTATGTGGGCATGTTGGCCGCACAGACTGTGACGGACACCATCAGCAACATACACGTGGTTGGAGCAAGCATAATCGACGGCACCGGCAACGGCTCGGCCACTACAGGTGGTATCGTCGGCCGAGCAAGTCTGTACAGCCTCATCAAAGGCTGCTCGTTTGACGGAGAAATCAACCTGCCCTCGGCAAGTTATATAGGCGGCATCGCCGGCGAACTCATGACATCGTCAAAGGTTGAAGCTTCGGGCGCCAGCGGACAGTTCGACGCATCGACCACACTGGGAGGCATAGTAGGTTCGATAGGCTCCAACGCCTCAAGCGTAAGCAACTGCCGCGCCGATGTCAATCTGCACGCTAAGTACACCGTGGGCGGCATCGTGGGCGACAACGACTCACGAGGCGGCGTAAGCAACAACATCGCCAAGGGCACTGTCATGGCCGACGCTCCGCGCTGGGGCGGCCTGTCGGCAGCCGGCATCATCGGCAGTCTGGGCAGCGACTGGAATCACAAGGACACCGTAATCGTGAAGAACAACGTGTCGGCTGTGACCATAAGCACCAGCGAGGAGAACGCCAGCGACACCGTGGCTCACGCCATCGTGGGTTGGACAATAGCCAACGAAACGTATGAGCCGGGCGAGAAGCACTACACCGACGCAGGACTGGCCGACAACTATGTGGTGGACACGGTAAAAGTGCTCGGCAAGGCCGTAGCTTCAACCAACGGCAAGTCGGTTGAGGGTGCAAAGATTGCCGCTTCCGAACTGAACAAGGCGTTCTTCACCGGTATAGGCTATGCCTTCGGCGACAGCGTGGCCGCACCCTGGAAAGGCGAGAACGGTCTGCCCAAACTCTTCTTCAGCGACGAAGCTCTGGCATTAGTGCTTAGCGACTACGTACTGAACATAGAGGAAGGTAAAGAAAAGGAACTCTTAGCCGAAGTTTTCGGACTCACTTCCGATGCCATAGATGCCTCTTCGAGCGATGCCGATGTGGCCGATGTGGAACTTATACCTGGCAACAACGGTTCGGCAATCATCAAGGTGATAGCCCACAAGGCCGGTACTGCCACCATCACGGTTGAGGCCGGCAGTCTGAAAGCCGAGTGCAAAGTGGTGGTAAGCATCCCATCGGGCATAGACAAGGTGGTGGCCAACGAAGGCATGGCAGTAAGGTTCAACGGCGAAAGCATTACTATTGACGGCGCCAATGCCATCAGCGTAATGGCTCTCGATGGCAAAACAGCCGCCAAGACCAACGGCAACACCATAGCCACAGGCCGACTGGCCAAGGGCGTGTATGTCGTTGTGGCCACCGGAAACGGCGGCAAAAAGACAACAAGCAAGATTGTCATCAAATAAAACAGTATGAACTCTAAACGATTATTCGTAGCGTTTCTGACAGCTGTCTGCCTCGTGCAGACAGCTGTCGCTATTCCTGCCGATCCCAAACCACGGCGCATCAGACAGGCAGACGGTTCGTTTGTCACCATCATAGTGCGTGGCGACGAGCACGGCCACATGCCTTTCACGGCCGACAACCGCCCGCTGTTTCTCAACGAAGCCACGGGCAACTATGAATATGCTGCCCTGCGCAACGGCATTATCTGCGGAAGTGGCATCATCGCTGCCGACTCCGGCAACCGCAAAGCTGACGCAAAAGCCTTCCTGAACACGCAGGACGCAACGGCCATAATGCAAACTTTCGTGGCCTCGCGCAAACAGACCATAGCCGCAAAGAAGCTGTCGGCAACAACAAAGCGACAGTCGGCAGGCATAAAGCGGCAGTCGGCAACTATAAAGCGACAGTCGGCGACAGCTCCGAAGCGGTTGCTTATAAACACATTCCCCACCATAGGCGAACCGCACTCGCTCGTTATACTCGTGGAGTTCAGCGACAAGCAGTTCAAACTGGGCAGTGAAGCCCACGAACTCTACACCGACATGCTCAACGAGGAGGGCTTTACCTATGAAAACGGAGCCGATGGTAGTGCGAGAGACTTCTACATAGCCAGTTCCAACGGTGTGTTCCGTCCCACATTCGACGTTGTAGGCCCGGTGCAACTGCCCAACAGCAGCACCTACTACGGAGCGAACAAGGGCGGAAGCGACGATATGGACAGACTCTACGAGTTTGTATATGACACCTTTACGCTGGCCGACAGCCTCGTGGACTACTCCCTATACGACTACGACCACAACGGCTATGTGGACAATGTGTATATCATCTATGCCGGAGGCGGCGAGGCTGACGGTGGTGGTGCGAGCACTATCTGGCCTCACTCTTACACTTACGAGGAATTCGGCTACGGAAGTCTTGTGCTCGACGGCATAAAGATGGGCAGCTATGCGTGCGGTAACGAGATAAGAGGCGGCAGCGGCGGACAGATAACCGGCATAGGTACGTTCACCCACGAGTTCGGCCACGTGCTCGGACTGCCCGACCTCTACGACGTGGAGTACGGCTATGCCACATTTCCTCCCGGCTATTTCGACACGATGTCCAACGGTTCTTACAACAACGACATGAACACTCCGCCGCTCTTCTCGGCCTTTGAGCGTGCCGAACTGGGCTGGACTGACTACACGGAACTGAACCCCGGCACCGACACAATAGTAACTATACCCGACCTGAAGGACTGCAACATGGGCTACCGCATATCGGTTAAGGACAAGCCCGGGGAGTTTTTCGTGCTCGAAAACCGCCAGCAAACAGGTTGGGACACATACATTCCGGGGCACGGTATGCTGATGTGGCACATAGACATTGACACTCTCGCATGGAAGAACAACACGGTGAACACCGTGGCAAGCCACCAGCGGGTGGACATAGTGGAGGCCGATGGCAAGGCAACCTCTGGCACAACGAGCGGAGACCCGTTTCCCGGCACGGCCAATGTGACCCAGTGGACTGTCACGTCGTGGGCGGCTGACACTCTTCTGACGCTCGACGACATAGAGGAAACCAGCGGCAACATACTGCTTACGCTCAGCGGAACAGACCTCAAGATAGCCGCTCCCGTACTCAATGTGCGCGATGTGCAGGACAGTTCGGCGGTGGTGGCGTGGAGCAATGTGCCCAACGCCAACCGCTACAAGCTGAGTCTGTATCAGACAAAAGGTGAAGAGAAGACCGTGGTCAGCGGCTATGACGGGCGCATCTTCGGCAGTGCCGACTCGATAACCGTCGCCGGACTGCAGCCAAGCACCGCCTATGAACTGCAGCTCCACGCCTCTCGCGGTTCCTATTCGTCAGATACCGTGACCGTAAACCTGCGCACCACGGCCATTCCTTTCTACAAATACGCCCCACAGGGGGTTGCCCTAAGCGACATAACCGCCCACGGTTTCAGCGCAACGTGGCAGGACGTGACAGATGCGGAGACCTATGAGGTGACGCTGAGCGAGTGTTCGTTCGCCACAGACACTACGTTTGCTGGCTACGACTTCACCAACCGTGCCACCGGCATGCCGCAGTCATGGAAGTACAGCGGCTCGTTCATCTCCTCACCCGACTTTGCCGGACAGTCTATCCCGTCGTTCCGCATGTCACGTGACAGCCATTTCCTTACCGTAGCCTACCCCACAACACTCATATCCTCACTGTCTTTCTGGGCTAAGGCCACGGCCTACACCAGCGGAACGATGGTTGTGGAGGCTTATCGCAGTGGGGCGTGGCATCCGGTTGACTCGCTCACGTTTGCGCAAGGCTCTGACAACAACAACGTTGGAATGTCTTTGCACTACGAATTTGACCCTTCAGACTCGGTGCGCATAACTTTCAGACAGTCGTCCAGCGCAATATACATCGACGACGTGCAGGCCGGCTGCCACAACGCTGTCAGAATACCTATGGAAACATACAACGCTCTGGACACAAAGGGAGCGTTGGCCTACAGCTTCAGCGGCCTTGACGATGGCAAGACCTACGCCCTGACGGTGCGGGCACGCAAGGAGGACACTCTGACCTGGCCGTCGGCCGAGGTGACAGCTACTCTTCCCGACGACCTGACTGGCATCTCCACCGCAAAACAGTCTGACTCTACCGCCGCCACTGCCGTATATGACCTCAGCGGAAGGCGCATTGCCAACGGCGAAAAGCTGCCAAGCGGCATATATATAATAAGGAAAGACGGCAAAACCGTAAAGGTTGTCAGCCGATAAACCGCTGTTTGGCCACTGCCACCCGGCACGACAGTCACAGAAAAACCGCCATGACCTACGCTGACATCATACTTCCGCTGCCTCTCGACGGGCTGTTCACATACTCCATACCTGCGGCTTTGGAGAAGCGAACGGTGCAGGGAGTGCGCGTGCTCGTGCCGTTCGGCAAGTCTAAACGGTACATCGGCATCGTGGCAAAGGTGCACTGCGACAAGCCGGAGGGCTACGCCGTGAAGGACATCGTGCTCGTGATGGACGACAAACCGATGGTTACGGAGCGGCAATACAGGCTGTGGCAGTGGATAGCCGACTACTATATGTCGTCCATCGGCGACGTTTTCAAGGCGGCCATGCCTGCCGGACTGAAGACGGTAGATGGTTTCCGCGCCAAGAAGGAACTATTCGTGAGCCTTGCCCCGGCGTTCCGCTCCGAGCAGTCGGTGCGTCTGGCCTTTGACATGCTTGCCCGTTCCGACAAGCAGCGCAAGGTTTTGGAGTGCTACCTCGCCCTGGCGCACTGCGGAAGCGACGGCGTTCCCGCCGAAGAGACCACGCGCGAGGAGCTTATGAACGAGAGTCACGCCACGTCGGCGGCGGTTTCGGCACTCGTGAAGCGCGGCATCCTCACCACATACGAGCGGGAAGTGGGACGGCTGAACGACGGTCAGGAGGCGCAACCGGGCAACATGAAGCGGCTCGGCGAGGCACAAACACTTGCTTTCAATGCCATTCTCTCTCTGTTTGAAAGCAAGAACACGGTGCTGCTCCACGGGGTTACGTCGAGCGGAAAGACCGAAGTCTATATCCATCTCATAGCCCAGGCCATTGGAAAGGGGCAGCAGGTGCTCTATCTCCTGCCCGAAATAGCCCTCACGGTGCAGATTATGGAGCGGCTGAAGCGCGTGTTCGGCAACCGCATGGGCATCTACCACTCCAAATACTCCGATGCCGAACGGGCGGAAATATGGCGGAAACAACTGTCAGACAGCCCATACGACATCATTCTCGGCGCGCGTTCGGCGGTGTTTCTGCCGTTCCAACGGTTGGGACTCGTGGTGGTTGACGAGGAGCACGAGACCTCTTTCAAGCAGCAAGACCCCGCCCCACGCTACCACGCACGCAGCGTTGCGGCCATGCTCGCGCGCATTCACGGGGCGAAAACGCTGCTCGGAACGGCCACGCCAAGCCTTGAAACATACCACAACGCCCTCACCGGCAAGTACGGACTGGTGGAGATGACGCAGCGGTACAAGGGTATGGAGATGCCGGAGATACAGGTGGTGGACATCAAAGACCTGCAGCGGCGCAAGATGATGACCGGGCCGTTCTCGCCACAACTGCTGACCAAGGTGCGCGAAGCCCTCGAACGCGGCGAACAGGCCATACTATTCCAAAACCGCAGAGGCTTTGCACCAATGGTGGAGTGCCGCCAGTGCGGATGGGTGCCCCACTGTCAGAACTGCGATGTCAGCCTTACGCTCCACCGAAACACCAACACCATGACCTGCCACTACTGCGGCGGCACATACCAAGTGCCCGACACGTGTCCCTCATGCGGCAGTACCGACCTGCGCACAAGGGGCTACGGCACCGAAAAGATAGAGGACTACATACTGAAACTGTTTCCCTCGGCTCGCGTGGCACGCATGGATCTCGACACCACACGAACGCGCAACGCCTACGAACGCATAATCGGCAACTTCGCAAGCGGCCAGACCGACATATTGATAGGCACGCAGATGATAAGCAAGGGACTGGACTTCGACCGTGTGAGCGTGGTCGGCATACTCAATGCCGACTCCATGATGAACTATCCCGACTTCCGGGCTTACGAACACGCCTACATGATGATGGCGCAAGTGGCGGGAAGGGCAGGAAGAAAGCACAAGCGGGGACTGGTAATTCTGCAAACCAAGAGTCCCGACTCGCCGCTCATAGCACAGGTAGTGGGCAACAATTACCGCTCATTCTACCAAGACCAGATGGAAGAACGCACCGCTTTCAGGTATCCGCCGGCCTACCGGCTGATATACATCTACCTGAAACACAAGCAAAACAGCGTGGCCGACACTGCGGGAACGGAGCTTGGACGGCAGCTCAGGCAGTGGTTTGGCGACCGCATACTGGGACCAGACAAACCGTCGGTGGCCAAGGTGAAGACGATGAACATACGCAAGATTGTGCTGAAACTGGAGCGTAGCATCGACATGGCAAAGGTTCGCGACTATCTGACGCTCGCCCGGCGGCAGCTGATGGCCGACAAACACTACGCATCCCTACAGGTCTATTTCGACGTTGACCCCGTCTGACTCCACCAAACCATACTCCCCTTTTCGCAAACACGGCATTTACGGGTCGTAAATGCCGTGTTTACGGTGCGCAACTGTGCCGTTTAGCTATCGTAAACGGCCTGTTTGCGAATCGCAAGCGGACGGGTTGTGAAGAACAAAGGTAATGTTTGCAAGTGCGGAACGTTCCTTCGGGATATGCAGAACGCCCCTTTGGCATGGTTCAGAACCGCCCCTAATACCGGCAACTGCTGTGGAAATAGGGGCGAATGGCTATGGCTTCAGCTCTTGTGACGCAGGAAAACGGTCGCCCGGCGGGCAGGGTGACATCGGCAAAGCGTGAGGATGCGGCGGTGAAACGGCGGCAAGCCTGTTCGTCAGTGTCGCCCGAACAGATATAGACAAGGCCGTTGACGGTAACGGTGTCGCCGCGTTCCATGCCGCGCAGGGTGAGTCTGACCCAGCCGTCAAACCCCTTTTGTAGCGAATAGCGGCCGGAGTTGCGCCCTGTATGCCCTGTTCCGCCACTTTCAACGGGCGAGAAAAAGTTGTATTGGCGTATGCTTTCCACCCTCAACGCCGTGCGCCACATCCACCGTTCGGCCATTGGCACCGGCTTGTCAGGGTGTTCTTCATGCGCAGGAAGCCATCCGGGCGCAAAGTCCGGGTCGATGGTCCACAAAGGGGCGCAGGTTCTGGCGTCTATCAGTTCGCCTCCGTCGTGGAAAGTGCGGCACCCGGAGGCGCGGCACAGCCACGTACTATCGGTTACACAGGCAAATCCGTCCGACAAACCGCCGCCGTCGCACTGGAAAACCAGCGAGAGCTGTCTTCCGGAACGGCCACAACGCCCGGCTGGGGAGTACCATACGGCCAGCACATTGCCGCCCTTGCGGAGATAGCGCGCCACGTCGTAGTGCGTGACTGCCAGGGTGTCGCCTCCCGTCAGCACCCCCGGCTCAAGCACGTCGGGCACTACGTTGTAGCCATTGACGTACACGGCATAGCGGCCGGCACTGGTTACGGTGACAAGGGCGGCAGACGGCTTCGCGTCAAGCACGATTTCGCGGCGGAACTGCACCTGTTCGGTGGAGTCAGCCGCCGGATGGCTTATCCAGCTCTGCCCCCAATCGTCCGCCAGTGCCACGGCTGACACGAGCAGACACAATGCCGATACGGTAAAACGCCTCATTTCATAGAAAAAGACAGGGCTATTTCACGTTCTCACCCAACCTGCGGCGGTACTCTTTGGGCGAGGTGCCGAGATTGGCCTTTACGAATTTGCCGAAAAAAGAAA
Organism: bacterium; assembly: GCA_963636905.1. GTDB lineage: Bacteria > Bacteroidota > Bacteroidia > Bacteroidales > Bacteroidaceae > Prevotella. The sequence goes on along the minus strand of CAVHML010000068.1, from coordinate 3,022 downwards.
GGTTGGGGAAGTTGAAGTCATTGGCTATTTCCTTTATGGAACGCTCCGAATAGCGCAGTTGCAGGGCTATGGCATCGGCAGTACACCGGTGAATCCACTCAAGGGCGGTCTTTCCGCTCACGTTCTTGGTCACTGCCGAAAGGTATTTGGGCGTTATGCACATCTTGTCAGCATAGAACCGCACACTCCGCTCGCGCCCTCCATTCTCAGTAACCATTGAGAGAAACCGCTTGAACAGTATCCCTCCCTGCCGCGAAGAGTCGTCATAGATCTTGTCGGCTAGCGGTTCTATGAGTGTGGCAAGCTCCCACAGCAGCGTCTGAAACAGCGATTGCACTAGCTCTTTGCGGAACTTTCCGTCCGAAGAGGCCAACTTCATCTCAAGAATACGCGCATACTGTATGAACAGACGCTTCTGACAGTCGTCAAGATGCAGCAGCGGATTGTCTCTAAGATAGGACAATATGTCCCATATCTCCTTGCGTCCCTGCATCTGAAACTTGATTCCCGGATAGGAAAGCCCCACTATCTTGGCATCAAAGTCCTCGCTGCGCACACCATTGGCAAGGTAAGTGTTGGGCAAACAGATGAGCACGTCACCCGGAACCATCGTGTAAGACTTCCCATTCACGTCACCCTGCATGCTTCCCTTGACGCAAAACACCATCATAACCATGTCGAGATGCATCACATCCCGGCGTGATGACGTTCCCCGGACAGTCTTCAGCACTATCAGGTTGCCGTCATAATAGTCGTCAAGTCCCAAACTCGTGAGAAGAGCCGGGTCGATGCTTATTCCTATATCTGCCATATTTCTTTCTTTCACTCATTCCGTTTGTAATACCAAACGCACCGGGAGCAATAAGCAAAGCCCATGCACCCGCCAAGCGAAGGCCAGTGTGCATGGGCTATATCAGTCATGCTCGGTATGTAAAGGCGCACACACTACGCATCAATGTTGGCGTATGTGGCGTTCTTTTCGATAAACTCGCGGCGCGGTTCCACGTCATCTCCCATGAGCATGGAGAATATTTCGTCGGCCTCAGCGGCGTTTTCGATGTTCACCTGCTTGAGCAATCGGGTTTCCGGGTTCATGGTTGTCTCCCACAACTGCTCGGGATTCATCTCACCAAGACCTTTGTAACGCTGCGTGTGCAGGTTCTTTCCGTCCTCCACACCGTTGCCCCACTTGTCTATGAAAGCCTGTCGCTGCTGCTCAGTATAGCAGTATTCCTTCGCCTTGTTTTCGTATGTGCACAGATAAAGGGGAGGTGTGGCAATGTAGAGGTGCCCCTCCTGTATTATCTTGGGCATAAAGCGGTAGAAGAGTGTCATTATGAGCGTGTCGATGTGCGAACCATCGACATCGGCGTCGGTCATTATGATGATCTTGTCGTAGCGCAGTTTGTCGATATTTGCCTCCTTGTCGTCCTCTCCGTCCACTCCGAAGCGCACTCCGATGCTCTGGATGATGTTCATGACCGACTCACTTTCAAACACCTTGTGCCACATTACCTTCTCCACATTGAGTATCTTACCTCTCAAGGGCAGTATGGCTTGGGTGTAGCGGTCGCGTCCCTGCTTGGCCGAACCACCGGCGGAGTCACCCTCGACGAGGAATATCTCGCAGTCTTTCGGGTCTTTGTTGGAGCAGTCGGCCAGCTTTCCGGGCAGTCCGCCGCCCGTCATCGGGTTCTTGCGCTGCACACTTTCGCGAGCCTTGCGGGCTGCTATTCGCGCCGTAGCGGCCAGGATTACCTTATCGCATATCTGCTTTGCCTCCTTCGGATGCTCCTCCAGATAGTAGGCGAGAGCCTCGCCTACGGCCTGCTGCACGGCACCTGCCACCTCGCTATTGCCAAGTTTGGTCTTGGTCTGGCCCTCAAACTGCGGCTCTGCCACCTTTATTGATATAACGGCAGTGAGTCCTTCGCGGAAGTCCTCGCCGGCTATTTCTATCTTAGCCTTCTCTATTTGTTTGGAAATGACGGGGTCGTTGTCGGCATACTTCTTCAGCGTACGGGTGAGAGCCATGCGGAAACCCACCAGATGTGTACCGCCTTCAATAGTGTTGATGTTGTTTACATACGAGTGGATGTTCTCGCTGTAGTCCGTGTTGTACATCACTGCCACCTCTATTGGTATGCCCTGCTTCTCGGTTTTGAGGTAGATAACGTCGTCAAACAGGTGGGTACGGTGACGGTCAACGTAGCGGACGAACTCCTTGAGTCCCTCTTTTGCGTGAAACACCTCCTGCCTTGTCTTGCCTTCCTCGTCGGGACGCATGTCGGTAAGCGTGATGGTGATGCCAGCATTGAGGTAAGCCAACTCGCGCATGCGCTTGGCTATTATGTCGTATTTATACTCCGTGGTGGTGAATATCGAGCCGTCGGGCCAGAACTGCTGGCGCGTTCCGCGCAAATCAGTGGTGCCGACAACCTTCACAGGATACAAGGGTTTGCCCTTTTCGTATTCCTGCTGGTATATCTTTCCGTCGCGGAACACCTGCGAAAGCATGTGGGTTGACAGAGCGTTTACGCAGCTTACGCCCACACCGTGGAGTCCACCGCTGACCTTGTAGGAACCTTTGTCGAACTTACCTCCGGCGTGGAGCACCGTCATCACGACTTCCAGAGCCGACTTGTGCAGCTTTGCGTGCTCGTCAACCGGAATTCCTCGTCCGTTGTCCTGCACGGTTATCGAGTTGTCCTCATTGATTGTCACTTCTATGTGGGTGCAATATCCCGCCATAGCCTCGTCAATGGAGTTGTCAACCGTCTCGTTGACGAGGTGGTGAAGTCCCTTTTCGCTTATGTCTCCAATATACATGGCCGGGCGCTTGCGCACTGCTTCGAGCCCTTCAAGCACTTGTATGTTACTTGCGGAATAGTTGCCCGCCTTGTTTGTATCTTCTGCCATAATTGCTTTTAGTGTTTTGTGAGCGCAAAGATACTATTTTTTTGCGACTTAACGCAACTTATCGCCACAAAAACGGAGCATGGAAACCACGGCAAGCAGCCGT
>CAVHML010000067.1:0-11341 GCA_963636905.1 bacterium | reverse complement strand
CTCGGGAAACTGAAAACAAGTTTTCTTTCCGCTCGTTTGCATTATCTTTGCATAATGTAAGGCCGTACTCTGCAACGGGAAAACGGGCTTTCCTCGCACGCGCGTACATTTATTTATTACTATAAAGGCTATGGGAATATTCGGTATATTCGGCAAAAACAAGAAGGAAACGCTTGACAAGGGTCTGGAAAAGACCAAGACCAGCGTGCTGGACAAGCTCACCCGTGCCGTGGCTGGCAAGGCTAAGGTTGACGACGACGTGCTTGACAACCTCGAAGAGGTGCTTATAACGAGCGACGTCGGGGTGGATACAACCCTGAAGATTATACGCCGCATTGAGGAAAGGGTGGCCCGCGACAAGTATCTCGGCACTTCGGAACTCAACAACATACTCCGCAGCGAGATTGCATCGCTGCTTGAGGAGAACAATTCGGGCGACTCCGACAGCTGGGACTTGCCCTCTGACCACCGTCCCTACGTCATTTTGGTGGTGGGAGTGAACGGTGTGGGCAAGACAACCACCATAGGCAAGCTGGCTTACCAGTTCAAAAAGGCAGGCAAAAAGGTGTATCTGGGTGCCGCAGACACGTTCCGTGCCGCCGCAGTGGAGCAACTTTGCATCTGGGGAGAGCGCGTCGGCGTGCCGGTAGTGCGCCAGCAGATGGGCAGCGACCCGGCATCTGTGGCTTTCGACACGTTGAGTAGCGCCAAGGCAAACGCCGCCGACGTGGTAATAATCGACACTGCGGGGAGGCTGCACAATAAGGTTGGACTGATGAACGAGCTGAAAAAGATAAAGGAAGTGATGAAGAAAGTGCTGCCGGAAGCCCCGGACGAGGTGCTTCTCGTGCTCGACGGCAGTACCGGACAGAACGCTTTTGAACAGGCAAGGCAGTTCGCGGCAGTCACACAGATAACCTCCTTGGCCATAACCAAGCTCGACGGCACGGCCAAGGGCGGCGTTGTCATCGGCATAAGCGACCAGATGAAGGTGCCGGTGAAGTACATTGGGCTGGGTGAAGGCATGGAAGACCTGCAATTATTCAACAAGAGCCAGTTCGTGGATTCACTGTTCAGCACAGGCAACGATTAGGTTCAACGGCACAACCGGGCGGGGATTATAGCGCAAACGGTCGGGGTGGCTGTCATAAACGGTCGGTTTAGCCATCGTAAATGGCCGGTTTAGCTGTCATAAACGGTCGGTTTAGCCATCGTAAACGGGCGGGTTAAGCAAAGGAAACGGTAGGTTTTAACGAAGAAAAGGATTAGTATTGAAACAGAATACGATAGACATCGTGACCATGGGGTGCTCGAAGAACCTCGTGGACAGCGAGACTCTGATGGCCATGTTTGAGGCTAACGGCTACAAGTGTACGCATGATGCAGAGAAACCGTCGGGCGAGATAGCCGTAATCAACACTTGCGGCTTCATAGAGGCGGCAAAGGAGGAGAGCATCAACACCATTCTTGAGTTTGCCCAGGCCAAAGAGGAGGGACGACTGCGCAAGTTGTTCGTCATGGGCTGCCTTTCACAACGCTATCAAAAGGAGTTGGAGGCCGAAATACCGCAGGTTGACAAGTTTTACGGCAAGTTCAACTACAAGCAACTGCTCGCTGACCTCGGCAAAGCCGACGCTATAGCGTGCGACGGACGGCGACATCTGACCACACCCCGCCACTATGCTTACCTGAAGATAAGCGAGGGCTGCGACAGACATTGCGCTTATTGCGCCATACCCATAATGACAGGCCATCATGTGAGCCGTCCAAAGGACGAAATACTGGCAGAAGTGCGCAGTCTGGTGGCCTCTGGTGTCAGGGAGTTGCAGGTTATCGCGCAGGAACTGACCTATTACGGTATCGATACCGACGGCAAGCAAGGCATAGCCGGCCTTGTCGCTGACATTGCAGCGGTGCCTGGCGTGGAGTGGATACGCCTTCACTATGCCTATCCCGCCCATTTCCCCTGGGACTTGCTCACGGTTATGCGTGAAAACCCTAATGTCTGCAAATACATCGACATAGCTTTGCAGCACATTTCCGACCACATGCTCGACAAAATGCAGCGTCATGTGACCAAGGCGGAGACGTATGAACTCATTGAACGCATGAGACGCGAGGTGCCGGGCATACACATACGCACCACACTCATGGTCGGTTTTCCCGGAGAGACCGAGGATGACTTCAACGAACTGATGGATTTCGTGCGCTGGGCGCGCTTTGAACGCATGGGAGCGTTCGCCTATTCGGAGGAAGACGGTACGTATTCGGCGGAAAACTACACCGACGACGTGCCGCAGGAGGTCAAGGAAGACAGGCTCAACCGCCTCATGGCCTTGCAGCAACGTATAAGTGCCGAGGTGGAAGCCGCCAAGGTAGGGCAGACAATGCGCATCGTCATTGACCGCAAGGAGGGCGGCTACTACATCGGGCGCACCGAGTTCTGTTCGCCGGAGGTAGATCCCGAAGTACTTGTTCCTGCGTCTGAACGCCGCCTCACGGTCGGAAAATTCTACGAAGCGAGGATTACCGGGGCGGAAGAGTTCGACCTGTATGCCACAACCATACTGTAGGGCTTCTGCCAACCGTCACTTTTTTACCGTTACCCGACAACTTACCGCTTATGAACAATAAAGATTTCATCCTAACCCTGGCATCCAGTATCGGCAGGACGCAGGTTGACACCCAAAGACTGGTGACTTCCGTTCTCAACGCCATGACCGACAACCTGATAGAGGGCAACAATATTGCCGTAAAGGGCTTCGGCACGTTTGAAATAAAGAAGAAACGCGAGCGCATAATGACCAATCCTGCCACCCGGAAGCGTATTCTCGTACCGCCGAAACTGGTGCTTGGCTTCAAGGCCGACGACAGTTTCAAGAGTGCAATCAACCAGACACGACCCGCCAAAGACTGACCGACATGAACGTAGTGGAACTGAAAGACATTGCAACCCAGTTCGCCAGCAGGGCGAAGATGGGCGATATTGAGGCCGAAGCGTTCGTTAACTCGATGTTTTCGGTCATCCGGCAGGGCTTGGAGACTGACCGGCAGGTCAAGATACGCGGCTTCGGCACATTCAAAGTCATCGATGTCGAGGCGCGGGAGAGCGTCAGCGTGAACACGGGCGAACGGGTTGTGATAGAAAGTCACCGCAAAGTGACCTTCACACCCGACGCTACGATGAAGGAACTCGTCAACAAGCCGTTCTCACTGTTCAATACGGTTGCGCTAAACGACGGAGTTGAGTTTGACGACGTGGACGTTGAAACGCCGGCAGAGGCCGACTTGCAGGAGCAGGATGCCGATGCGGAGAGCCAGACCGAGGCTGTTGTTGAAACCGAAGCTCCTGTTGTTGAAACGGAAGAGGTTGTTATCAACAGTGAAGAGCCAGTTGCTGACAGCGAAGAGCCGGAAACGGAGACGGAAACCGAAACAGTTGCGCTGGAAGAGGCCGCCTGTGACGGTGACAATGTGGCGGAAGAGGCGGAGGAAGAGCCGTCTGACGATGGCGAAGAGCTTGTTGACGATAATGATGAGCCGGTTGACGCTACGGAAGAGGCTGACACTGAAACCCAAAACGACGAGGTTTTGCCGCCCAAGCGCGGGAAAAAAGTGCTGAAAGTGGTGCTTTACTGTCTGCTGACGCTCGTCTTGATGGGCGCATCTTACTTTGTCGGTATGCACTACGGTCGGTTCTGCGCCGGCGGCGACTGCATTTTCAGCCATGAAGAAGCTGCTCCAGAGCCTGTGGCAGTCGCAGTTGACGCACGCAAAGAGGCTTCCAAGGAAGCCCAAAAGGCCGATACCGCCAAGCCGTCCGTGCCTGACACAACGGCGGAAAAGGCGGTCGGCACGCCGGAAGAGGCAATTTCCGAGCCTGAAAAGGCCGTAGCCAAGGGCGAAAGTCAAGGAAATAAGAGCGAAAGTCAAGCCGACAAGGCCGGAAAGCAAGACGGCAAGGCCGCAGAAGTGGCCGCCATGCTGCAGACGGCAGCCAGATATGCCGACAAAGACGTGAGGGTACGCACCGGCGCCTACTGCATTGTGGGCACTGACCGTACCGTTACGGCGCGCCAAGGCGAAAGTCTGGCTGCGTTAAGCAAGCGGGAACTGGGTCCCGGCATGGACTGTTACGTGGAAACATTCAACGGTTTGCGCCCGGATGCCGCCCTCAAGGCCGGACAGATTGTCAGGATTCCCAAGCTGATGCACAAGAAAGCGTTGCGCAGGTTGGCCAAATAGCCTAAGAATACAGCCGGTCGGCAGCCGCAAACCGCCCTTTTTCGCTGCAAAACCTGCACTTTTGCATACGGAACGTTACACAACAGGGAAAAACGATTGAGAAAATGAAGAAAATAACGGTGGCCATAGACGGTTACTCGTCGTGTGGCAAGAGTACAATGGCCAAGGATTTGGCCAGAGAGCTGGGATATATATATGTTGACACGGGCGCAATGTACCGCAGTGTCACGCTGTTTGCCATGCGCAACGGCCTTTTCAACGCCGACGGAACGGTGAAATCCGCCGAGCTGCAGGCCATGATGGACGACATAAACATCTCGTTTACGCCCAACGAAGCTACGGGTCGTCCCGACGCATGCCTCAACGGCGAGAACGTGGAGCGCGAGATACGCACCATGGATGTGTCGTCCCGCGTCAGCCAGATTGCGGCTTTGCCCTTTGTGCGTAGTGCTTTGGTGGCACAGCAGCAGGCCATGGGGCGCGATGGTGGTGTGGTTATGGACGGCAGAGACATCGGTACCACGGTGTTTCCCCATGCCGAACTGAAGATATTTGTTACCGCCAGTGCCGAAGAACGTGCCCGCCGCCGCTTTGAAGAGCTTAAAGCCAAGGGCGAACAGGCCGACTTCGATGAGATACTGAAGAACGTTGAGGAGCGCGACTACATCGATTCCCACCGCGAAGTGTCGCCCCTGCGCAAGGCCGACGATGCGCTTGAGCTTGACAACAGCCACATGACCATTGCCCAGCAGCGGCAGTGGCTGATAGAAAGGGTGGGAGAGAGGCTCAACGGTTAGCCTCCTTTCCATACCATAGTGCCTTGAAAAGCCCTGCCTGACGGCGATTGGAGAGGCATGATGCGGTGCTTTGCCGACAACGGGAAACGCTTTCCCTGCCGGCAAAGCACCGCCTTTTTACGCCTGACCCTACCGCTTGCTGATGACAAAGGGTGCGTTTACGGGTCGTAGATGCCGTGTTTACGAGTCGTAAATGGCCTGTTTAGCTATCGTAAGTGCCGTGTTTAGCTATCGTAAACGGACGGGGTGCCTGTCGAAATACCCGGTTTGCGACTCGCAGACAGCCGCTTTCGTGTTCAATAATACTGACATTCCGGTCACGAACATAGACTTGGCGTGGAAAACTCAAGGGGTCGCTTACGCTAACCGTTGGGTTGCGTTTGTGTAATTCAACAGGATACGTTAATAAACAGTGTGCGCACACAATGTTAAATAATATTTCGGGGGGGGTAAAATAACTAATATTCAAAACAGCCAACATCTTTTTTCATTAAATTTGGGGCACTAATCTTCAATCAGTCTAAAAACTTAATCTACAATGAGTACAACCTTTAACAAGACAACAGGCTTGCCGCACCGTGTACGGCTTGGCCTAAGAAGAGCGTTCTTCCTTGTTGCCGTTGCTATGTTCTCGATTGGGACATACGCACAGGTGTCGGGAACAGTTCAGGACACCAACAAGGAGCCGGTAATCGGAGCAAGTGTCGTCGTGAAAGGCACTGCAATAGGCAGCGTGACCGACCTCGACGGCAAGTTTACCATACCTAAGGCCAACGGCAAGTCGGTGCTTCAGGTAAGTTATGTGGGCTACGTGTCGCAGACAGTGGCTGTGAACGGACGCAGAAACGTGGTGGTGACACTCGAGGAAGACAAGCAACTGCTTGACGAAATCGTGGTGGTGGGCTACGGAAGCATGAAGAAAAGCGACCTGACCGGTGCCATGTCGAGCGTAACATCGAAGACTATCGAGGAGCGTCCGGTGCAGAACGTGCTGCAGGCCATGCAGGGAAAGACACCGGGCGTTGACATTGCGCTCAACAACCGTCCGGGTGAGCTTGGCGATGTGCGCGTTCGCGGAAACCGCTCGCTGCTTGCCGACAACGACCCCCTGTATGTAATTGACGGAATACCCCTCACTGCCGGCTCAATGGCCGACATCAACCCCAGCGACATCGAGTCGATGGAGATACTGAAGGACGCTTCGGCAACGGCCATCTACGGTTCGCGTGGTGCCAACGGTGTTATCCTCATCACAACCAAGAAGGGAAAGACGGGCCGCACGTCGATTAACTACGACGGCTCGTTCACTTGGAGCACGCTGCACGACCTTACAGACTACATGAGCTCGGGACAGCTGCTCGACTACCGCCGTCAGGCTGCCATCACAGGCGGCACTTATACCGGCTCATACGGTACTGCGCCCGACCCAGACCGCGACAAGGCGCTGTGGATAGGCACCGGCTCGTGGGCAGACAGAGTGATTCGCTCCGCCTATGCCTACAATGAGGACGGTACATTGCAGATGCGTGCCGCAACAGAGGCCGAGAAAGCAATGGGATATGCCGATGAGGTGCCTGTTTACAATTCGGGCAGCCTGCTCAATACCGACTGGGGCGACCTCGTAACCCGTACTGGTTTCACCCAGAACCATCAGATTTCGCTCTCGTCAGGCACGGAGACATCAAAGCTGTATATCTCGTTCGGCTACCTGAACCAGAACTCCCCGATGAAAGACCAGGACTATGAGCGGTTCACGGCCAACCTTAACGGAGAGATAACCCCCGTGCCGTGGGCAACAGTGGGCATGGGACTCAACGCATCCCACTCGATCAAGAACTACGGAATAGTAAGTAACTTCTCGAACACCGTAGCCAAAGACTCCTATGGTTTGGCCAAAGGACTGTGGCCTTGGGTTCCGTGCTACAACGAAGACGGTTCTTACCTCACTGACGCACAGAGTGTGTATGGCACAAACGACGGTACGATGACGCAACAGCATAACATCGTGGCCGACATGGGCGAAGGTACCAACGAATACCGCTACTATGGTCTAAACCTCAGCTCGTTTGTTGAGTTGGAATTTGGCAAGATATACAAGCCGCTTGACGGTTTGAAGTGGCGCACCAACTTCGGTACGCAGTTCAGACAGAGCCGTGAGGGCAGCTTCTTTGGCGAAAACTGGTCAAATCCCTACGAGTTTACATCCACAGCACCCAAGGTGGGCTACAACAATCAGGCCACCAACCTGTCGTGGACGCTGGAAAACCTCATCTATTACAACAAGACGTTTGCTAAAATCCACAGCTTGGGACTCACCCTCATGCAGTCTGCCGAGAAATACCGCAAGGAAGGCATCAACATCCGCGCCTATGACGTGATTTATCCATCCTCTCTATGGTACGATCTGGGCAACTCCAACAAGAGCAAGTCCACGTATGGCTCAAGTTACACGACCTGGAGCCGCGCTTCCTATATGGCTCGTATCAACTACTCGCTCATGGACCGCTACTTAGTGACCCTTACAGGACGCTATGACGGCGCTTCGGTGCTGGCAAGCGGCAACAAATGGGACTTCTTCCCATCGGCTGCCATCGCCTGGAAGATGAATGAGGAATCGTTTATGAAAGACATAAAGTGGATAGACCAGCTGAAGCTGCGCGTAGGTTACGGTGTTACGGGTAACTCGGCCATCAGTCCCTACCAGACAAGCGGCTCTGTAACCTCCACATACGCCAAGATACCGTTCGGATACGGCGGCAATGTGACAAACACAGACGGTGCCAAGCCCGACGTAATGCCCAATTATCAGTTGGGATGGGAAAAGACAGCATCCACCAACTTCGGTATTGACTTCACCCTGTTCAACCATCGCATATTCGGTAGCATCGAGTATTATATAGCAAAGACCAAGGATGTGCTCATGAACCGCTCAATCCCTGTGACCACAGGCTATGCCCAGGTGCTCTCAAACATCGGAAAGACACAGAACAACGGCTTCGAGCTTTCGCTATCTACGGTGAATATCAAGTCAAAGGACTTCACTTGGCAGACCGACTGGTCGTTCTCTACGAACAAAGAGAAGATTGTGGAACTCGTAAACGGCAAGGAAGATATGCCCAGCTCCAACTGGTTTATCGGACAACCGCTCAACATTTGGTTCGATTACAAGTATGACCGCATCTGGCAAGACACCCCCGAGGACAACATGATGATGGCAGCGTATGCCGCAAAGAAGGTTGTTTTCCTGCCAGGACAGTACAAGATATGCGACCAACCGCTCGTTCTCGTTGACGAAGGCACCGAAGGAGCCACAGAATTCGAGTATAACGGACAGAAATACTACTATGCCAACAACGGGTTCGGTACGTTTGACAACGACGACAAGGTGGTTTACCAGAAGAGTCCCAAGCTGTCGTTCGGTCTGACCAACACCCTTACCTACAAGAACTGGGCGCTCAACTTCTATATATACGGACGCTTCGGCAACTCTTACTACGGACTTACGCAGACCATCGGCCGCCGTGTGGAGACAGACACGTGGAGTCCCACCAACACGGATGCCAAGTTTGCACAGCCAACCACCGCAACGCGCACCACAACCTACGACTATGTGCGTAACTACACGAAGGGTAACATGGTGATAGTGCGCAACATAGCCCTGTCATACACCGTTCCGCAGAATGTTCTGCGCAGCTTCGGTGCCAACAGCGCACAGGTCTATATGCAAGTGCTCAATCCCTTCCTCTTCGGCGGCGAGCTGGTTAAGGCCGGCATCAACCCCGATGACATCACCGGATGGGACGCAAGCAACCACATAGGCGGCCAGACGAACAACACCTGTATAACACGCAGCTTCGTTCTCGGTGTCCGTTTGGGCTTCTAACAACCTCATTAATCACAATAAAAAGGAATACAAACATGAAACGACTCATATATAAATCACACATAACAGTAGTGGGGATTGGACTTCTCGCCATGGCTGCAACGTCGTGTTCCGACAGTTTCCTCGACGAGAAGATGGTATCCACCATCACACAAGACTACTTTGAGACAGAGCAAGGGCTTGACCAGCTCATCGTTTCCACATACAATGCCGAGCGTCTGCGCCATCCTTACACAGAAGGAGGGTTTATGTTCGAAATCGGACATGACTGTGGTCTGGTCAACGGAAACAACACTATCAACCAGTTTTCGTCCGCTGCATGGAACACATCTGGAGCATGGAACACCATTCCGGGCTATGGTAACAGCTTCATGGGCACGCAGAGCAAGCAGCAATCAGGCTTCATTATCAACTGCTACCCGGTAATTTCGTGCTGCACAAAGGCCATCACGTCCATACGTTCGGGCAAGGCTGCGGGCAAATACAGCAGCGACCCCTCTTATGCAGCCAAGCGTTTGTCGGAAGCACTCTTCAACCGCGACTATCTGCTTTATACGCTTAACACTCTGTGGGGCGACATCTATGTTCCCACCGAGCCTGTTGAGACCACGCCAACGTCGTTCTATTACAAGCGAACCCCGTCGGCACAGCTGTGGAGCATGATGATTTCCGATATGCGCTATGCGTTTGAGAACCTGCCGGAGAGCTATGCAGATTCCGAGTTTGGCCGCATAACGAAGTATGCAGCGGCGCATTTCCTCGCAAAACTCTATCTGCAGCGTGCGCAAGGTGCCGAATATGGCACAGAAGAGTATGGGCGTAAGGCCGATGGAACCATCGACACGAACAACCCGAAGTCATACCTTGGCATGCTCTACAAGGGCAATGTCGCCACCGACCTCGACTCCTGCATCTATTACGCAAGCCAAGTTATAGGCAGCGGCAAGTTCACTCCCGAACCCGTATATGGCGACATATTCAAGCGGGGCTATCAGGATTGGAGCAACGAGAGCAGCAAGGAGATAATCCTCGCAGCCGTTTTCGGCTACGGAACCGACAACTACCGCTACGGCAACCGTACTCCCGTGCTCTTTGCCGGCAACTATGTTGACGAGAAGTGGGGCATCCCTACCTATACATGGAACAACGAGTCGGCTCCAAACACCACTTACCACAACAACGACTGGGGCTTCGACGTGTTTACCGACAAGATAAACGACGCACGTTTCCAGCAATCGTTCCATCTGGAGTACACTACGGCTATGTTGGGCGGCACAACAACGGTGTATGGCGACGACCTTCCATACTACGCCTACGACAGTGACGACAACAAGACCTACACATGGACGGAGAAACAGGCCGACTACTTCAACACAAACATCCTGCCCACATACAACAGAGAGTCGTGGGGCGGACGCAGAGCCGTGGCCGGCGAGCACAAGATGGGCTCCGGCGACTTGGCTTTCGCCTATTTGGAGAACACAAAGGAGACGGCCATTGACGTAGAGGAGGCAGACGCGCAGCCGTTCGTGCTCTTTGCGCGCTGGATGAAGAAGGACGGCAAGTACTACTACCGCCCGCAGATAGTGACAAGCGGCGACCAGTACTCGTTTGTGGGCAACTTGGGCGACGGAGTGTCGTCAAACCACTACGGTCTGGAGGGCAACCACCGTCTTGGCTCGCCCTGTACCATAAAGTATAACGACCCCAACCGCACCAAGACCAACAGCTATGACGGCACGGCCGACATACCTATCTATCGTATAGCCGAGACTTATCTGCTGAGAGCCGAGGCTTATGGCCGCAAAGGGGAATACTCCAAGGCTTGCGACGACATCAATGTGCTGCGCCAGCGTGCCGCTTTCAAGGCCGGACAAACCCGCAACGAGGTCATAGCCCGCCTGTATCCCGGCCACGAAAACCTGACTACCGCCGAGCAGCAGTATCCATACACTGTGGAGAACGACTGCTACAGCAAGATAAAGGTTGACGAGAGCTATTGGGACGGTACGTCCGAGAAGAGCAAACTGGAGAACTACACTTCTGCGGCCAACACTACCGAGAAGCGTTTCGTCGAGTTTATCTACAACGAGTATGCACGTGAGTTCAACGAAGAGGAGATGTACTACGAGGGAATCCACCATGCCGGCATACAAGCCCAGCGTATTCAGTGGCACAACCAGATGGGCGCCAATCCCAATAACACCACTTATCCTGTCGGAGACTGGAGCAATCAGGCTTCAGACAACACCACTTCCACCACAGGACAGGACGGTACAGCCAAGGGAGCGTTCCAAAACTACATGACCTTTAAGCCCTTCCACGATGACTTCATCAACCTTTTGACCGACGAAAAAGGCAACGCCCTCACGCCGGAGGCAAAGAAGGCTTACCAGAACTACGGCTACAACCAGTA
>CAVHML010000066.1:0-11405 GCA_963636905.1 bacterium | reverse complement strand
GAAACCCATTATGTCCGATTTTAAATTTGTTTTGAACTACACAAACGCAAAACGTAGGCTTCCACCTCTGCTCGTCTGCAGATTGAGGTCCTAGGAAAACCCTTGCTTGCTGACGAGTAGATGTGTCTGCCCACGCTAGTATGTAGCACGTATCCGGAAAAGTGTGCATGTGAGAACCTACGGCTCTCGCCGCACACTCCGGGATACGATTATAGCATACCCGTAGCAGCCACTTCTGACATTGTCAAAGGCAAGCAATCTGAAATTTCCTAGGTTTCAATCTGCCAATAGACAAAGCGTTAGTGACGCTTTAACATTAAGTAGTGCCCACCCACGACCTTCAGGTCAACCTCCGCCTTTGCAGAGTCCCACTGTCCTCGCCTATATATAGCTTTCATACAGCACGGTGTGGGTATAGACACCGCAAAAATAATATTTTTCTCTTACAAACGGCAGATTCTTACCACAAAAAACGCCAAGAGCATCTTGAATTTAACGTATTTTACACAAATAAGGAAACCTATCCCACTCCGCCCTTAAACTCGGCTCCTGTCGCAAACTGAAACGGGGTTGCGCCGGTTTGATGCAGCCCATCGTCCGACTAATAGCACTGTTAAAACTCGCTCATTCGCTGTTTTTACAACCGTTTCTTTATCAGTTAGTTGCGCAACCAGACGGTTTGCGCATCACAAACCGCACGGTTGCGGTAGCCAAATGCCGCATTTAGCTATCGTAAACATGGCATTTAGCACCCGTAAACCGCCGGTTTAGACACCGTAAACGTGGCAGTTACGGACAGCAAACGGCAGGGGGTCTGGATGCAGACAACAGGATTTCCGGATGTAAAAGGCGGGCTACGATGCCTAAAGGGCACACTTGCGCTGTGGAAACGCTGGTTTATCCGGGTCTAACCCGCAGTCTGGCACATAAAAAGGCGGATGCACTGTATGCACATCCGCCTTTTTCTTGTGGGTCAACCCCTAAGTTATATTGGTCAACCCCTAAGTTATGCCGGAGAAAGCCCGGAGGTTACTTCTTGCCCAAGGCAAGTTTTGCGTTGGCATCCTCGGGGTCTATCTCAAGTATCTTGTTCCAATAGCTGTCTGAAGTCTCCTTGTCGTTCTGCAACAGGTAGTAGTAGCCGAGGTAACGGTAGGCTTCAAGCAGACGGGTCATGTCGGTCTTGTCGCGTTCAGGCCGTGCGCTGATGATTTCCACGAGCTTTTCGTAGTAAGGCTTGGCCAGTCCGTCCTTGGTTTCGGGGTCGATGTAGGAGTTGATGCGCGCCTTATAGAGCGTGGCAAAGTCTTCTGCGTCGGAATACTTGGCAAGAAGCTCGTCATAAACCTTCTCCGCATCGCGGAAAGCGGCCGTGCGCGCCTCGCCAGTAAGTTTGTCTGCACGCTGGATATACATCTGTCCGAGACCTGCATAGTCGGCTGCCGAGGCTTTGTCCAAGCCGTTCATGTACTCACGGTAGTTCTTGACGGCGTTGTCGTAGTCGTCCTTGCCCTTGTAGGCATCGGCTATCTCTTTGTAGATGCCAGCCCGTTTGTCTCTGTCGTCAATTTCCATGGTCAAAGCCTTCTGGTATTGCTCAAGAGCCTTGTCGTATTCCTGGTTTCCCTTGAGCGCATTGCCGTAGTAAACGACATCGAAATAGGTGTACTTGGCACTATCTGACTTATTGAACAGGGCATCGGCATACTGCAAAGCCGAAGCATATTCCTTCAGTTCGGTGCTGTTGAACATGGCAAGACGGTTGAACGTAGCGCTACGCGAGTTTTTCGTTAGGCCGAACTTGGCCAAATCAAGTGCGTCCTGATACTTTTGGAGGAAATAAAGTGAGGTGGCATACTCCCAAATGTCTCTCTCTTCCAGCTTGTTTCTGTCGGCCTTGGCAAAGCAAGCCACAGCCTCGGCGAAGTTGTTTGAGGAGTATTGCAGGCGTCCCTCTATGGCATCGACCGGCTCTCCGGGGCAGTTCGCACGCATTTCCTCCAGCTTGGCGATGGCCTCGGAGGGGCTTATCTTGCGATAGACACTGGCATACTTTATGTAAGCGTCGGGAGTTTTGGGGTCAAAGTATATGGCCTGCTGATACCACGAGGCCGCTGCGCCACCGTCTTCGCGCATCTGTTCGACGTCACCAAGCAAGACGTAGGCAGGAGCGTAGTCCTTCTTCACCTTGATGGCCTTGTTGGCATAATCAACGGCACTGGCTGTGTCCTTGACCTCATAGTATGCACGGGCAATGCCCACGAGTACCTCGGCATTCTTCTTGTTTTTCTTGAACACATCCTTCACTTGGTCGGCTACATCCGCCGATTTGCTCTTGATAACCTTGGCAATGGCTTCTACGGTTGCCTTGTTGTCACTCTGTGCCGTGGCAGGAGCGAAAGCCGCAACGGACAGTACTCCCGCAAAAAGGTATTTGATTGCTTTCATATTCTTAGGTTTTTATTCTGTTGAAACGTTGACTTCCCTTATCGTAACCTCTCCCCGGACAGGCATAAGCCCCGACTTGCAGATGACGAGCTGCCCTTTGGGAGACGCAAGAAACTGCCCGAAGCCCCAAGGCAAGCCGTGGTAGGGGTCGTTGATGATGGCATAGAGAGTGCGCACCAACGGGTAGTTTCTGTTGAATATATAATATTGGTATGGCTTCCAGCTGCTTGTCACAGTGGCTTTGTCCATTTTGCTGACAGCCATGACCTGAATGTTCTTCTTGAATGTGACGTTTGTGGTGTCACGCTTGTCGTTCAGCCAGTTGGAACCGATGATTCCTATGGCGTTCTTGTGGTTTGACACATAGTCAATGACCTGGCTGCTCTTGTTGACAGCCGAGATTTTGGGACTGGTGATGGGCTTGCCGCCCAAAACGGAGTCCTCACAGTAGTGAACGATGCTCGATTTGGCATTGTCGAACACTACGTCAAAGTCGCCGAGCGACGAGTTGGGGTAAACGTCCGACCACTTTGTGACCTCTCCCTTGAGGATGCGCACAAAGTCCTTGACGGTTATCATGGTGTCGGGGTTGCTCCTGTTGGTTATTATGGCAAGGCCGTCATAAGCAAACGGCACCTCCATGGGGGCGAACTTGCGCTGTTTGAGGTTTTCTCTTTCGGAGTCCTTCAGCCTGCGGGAGGTTATGGCAAGGCAAGTCATGGTGTCCATGAGCATCTTGACGGCCTTTGACTCGTCGGTATAGACGGCCTTTACCTTGGCTTCGGGGTAAGCCAGCTCGAAAACCTCGGCCTCTTCCTCTATGATAGGGCTGAAACTCTCATCACAATAAAACGATATGGCCCCCGATGAGTAGGTGTCCGTTCTACCGTTTTTGGGTTTGTTGTTGCAAGACAACAACAAACCCAAAACGAAAGTTAATCCAACTATAATGTTGAATGTGGTTCTATTCATATACTATTGCAGTCTGAATGTCACAGGAACTGTGTACTTGACACGCACAGCTGCTCCGTTCTGCTTACCAGGAATCCAGCGCGGCATGCTCTTCACGACGCGTTGTGCCTCCTTGTCAAGTGACGGGTCAACGGATTTGGCTACCTTCACGTCAGTTATAGAGCCGTCACGCTCCACGACAAACGTCACGATAACGCGACCCTGTACGCCATTCTCCTCAGCTACCACGGGGTATTTGATGTGAGAAGACAAGTACTCGAACAATGCCTGCGGGCCTCCGGGGAACTGCGGCATCTGCTCTACGACATCGAATACCTTGGTTTCCTCTTTCGGCTGTTCGGTCACTACGACCTGCTTAGCCTTGAGTACTTCACCCGACTCGTCGTTTCCGACTACGGTAAGGGCACCGATGGCAGTCTTGTTCTGGGACAATTCGTCCTGTGACTTCAGTTCCTCTTCAGGATTAACCTCCTCGTCTTTCTTGATGACAGGGGCTACGAACTTCACAGAACTCTTCACCTTCTCGACTACTTCCTGCTTCTGTTCAACCTTTATCGGCTCTTTGCGTTCTACCTTTGCCTCCTTTTTCTGTGCCAGTTTGGACAGTTCGACATCGGTAGTGACAGCCACTTTCTTCTGGCTTGCCTCTATGACGTTCTTAACGCTTACGCCTATGGCAATCAGAATGGCGACAATGGCCACGACAAGGAGCGACAGGAGGTTTCTCTTGCCGGTGTCTTTACGCAGTTTGTAGGCTCCGTAGGACTGGTTGCGCCCGTCAAACACGAGGTCAACCCATCCGTTATCAATCAAATCTATCTTTGACATAATCTCAATTCATTAATTGTTAGACACTGGCTTAATTAATTCCCTTGAGCTTGAGAAGTTTCTCGTCGTCGGGATTAACCTTGTCAATGACATACTTGCCTATACTGCATATAGTCATCTCGTCGAGTGCGTCAACCATGTTCTTGTATGAAGCGGTGTCAAGCACCTTGATTATGACGGTCAGAGTTTCGATCTTTCCGCTTTCAAGTTTACCGTTCTTTATGTCAGACAGTTCCTTCTGGTAGATGGAGTCGGGCATATTGGAGCTTAACTTCTTCTGGTCAAGTTTGCTTTTGGCCTCCATTACGCGCGCCACGGGGTTGTATCCTTCCTCCACGGTGTGCGTTATGAGCACGTTGCGGAGTCCGTCTTTGCCCCATGTGGTTTCCTTCACGCAAGAAGGGTCGTCGTACTTTGGAATACCGTCCACATGGTATATCTTGTCGTTGGAGGCAAGATAGAGGGTCACAGTGTGCGATGCTTTGGTAGCATTGCGGTCTTCATCGTTGATGTTCTTATCGTTGCTCGGCATGGTAAGCTGCATTGCTGACGGCTTACTCAGGGTAGTACAGAGCATGAAGAACGTGATAAGAAGCATCATCATATCCACCATCGGCGTGAAGTCCACGCGGGTGTTCATTTTCTTCTGCTTGCTTTCTTTCTTCTTTGCCATGTATTATTCCTCCGAAGTCTTAAGGTTAGTGATAAGCTGGTAGCGGTTCTCGTTCATGTCCTGAAGCTCCGACATCATTTTCTTGACCACTTTGTATGGCGTTTCGGCGTCACACTTGATGGCTATCTTGATGTCAGAGTTGGCGTCACGAGCTGCTGCAACCCACTCCTGGAACTCACTCATCGACCCACTGAGGCTGTCTGTGGGCACGCCCATCGTCTTGATAGCTTCGGTACGCTTGTCTGCCTCAAGGCCAAGATAGTCAGCCAAGGCGCTGAGGGGCACTCCCACCATTGCCTCTTCCTGGAAGTTCTTGAGCTGAGTCTTTGTCAGGGAGATACCGAACTTGCCTGTCACGGTGCTGAGCATCATGTTCATGTCATTCTTGTTTTCCGTTCCCACGAAGATTTTGCCCTTCGGGTCAACAAGAATGGTCAGGACGTTGCTTTCAGGCACCTTGACTTCTGACACCGAGCTTGGCGTGGTGACTTTCACTGGTTCTGGCGTCAAGAATGTTGAGGTCAACATAAAGAAGCACAGAAGCAGGGTCATCACGTCAGACATGGGGGTCATGTCTATCCAGACGTCTTTCTTTTGAATCTTTATTTTACCCATTAGTTGTGAAAATTAAAAGGTAAAACAATTAAGCCTCGTCTGCGTGGTTAACGTCGTAAGTTGTTGCGATTGTGTAACCTACCTCGTCAAGTGCGTATGTCAGCTTGTCAATCTTGTTTGTGAAGAAGTTGTAAACCACAACGGCAATCCATGAGGTCAAGATACCGGAAGCCGTGTTCACAAGTGCCTCGGAGATACCTTCAGAAAGTGCGGCAGAGTCAGCACCACCACCAGACGAAAGGGCTGCGAACGACCGGATCATACCGAGCACAGTACCGAACAGGGCGGTAAGAGTACCGAGGGTTACGATAGTGGCAACAATCGGGAGGTTCATCTGAAGTGTAGGCATTTCAAGCTGTGTAGCCTCTTCGTGAGCCTGCTGGATCTTGGCTATCTTCTGTGCCTTCTTCACTCCGCTGATGCCTTCAACGTCCTTGTAGGCACGGATAGAGGCCGACACAACGTTGGCTACAGAACCCTTCATCTTGTCGCAGAGAGCCTGTGCTTCGTCGAACTTGCTGGCTTTGATAAGTTCTTTCACCTGGATTGTGAACTTGCCGAGGCTCATTGTTCCGAAAGCGCTGCGGAGAGCGAAGTAGCGCTCGATACCGAGGCAGAACACAGTGAGCAAGAGAGTGAAGATGATAGGCACCACGAAACCTCCTTTATAGACAGTTCCGAGCATGTTTCCGGGCAGTGGGTGGCCAGCGGGATCGCCGTTTACGAAGTTGTCAGGATTACCAAAAATCTGAGTGAAGATGATAACCGCAGCGATGAAGCAGATTACGATGATCACCCATGCATTTTTGATACCACCAAAGCCCGTTTTCTTCTTAGCTGGGGCAGCAGCTGCTTTTGTTGTTGCCATAATTTGAAAGTTTTAATTTTTAATTATTTGAGTTTATAACGATTAGTTCCTCTTTTTCATGGCGGCCGAACGGATGCGGGGACACGCTATTTCCCCCTCGTTTTACCAAAGGCAAAGGTAACAAAATACGCAGAATTAAGGAATTAATTAATAAGATTTAACCCAATGTCTCCACAATTTCGACAGTCCAACCCGACCGTCTGTCTATGCAGCTCCGCTGTCTGCGTGCCATAGACCTGCCGTCCGTGCATAAAAAACGGCCTGTTTACGCATCATAAACCTATGGTTTACGACCCACAAACAGGCCACTTTCTACCCGCAACCCGCCGGGTTTTGCGCCACAAGTGGCCGGGGCACAAGAAAGAAGAGGCCGAGGCACAAAAAGGAAATGGGCAAGGTACAAAAAGGAAGTGGCGGCAAAGGAAGCCTGTTCCGCTCCTTTACCGCCACAAAAACCTGTTTCCATGACCTTAATCCTGGTGTCAGTGCAATGCTGCCAAGGCTTTCTTTATCCGGGCCATGGCCTCACGGATGTTGTCTTCGCTTGTTGCGTAGCTCATTCTGAAGCACTCTCCGTCGCCGAAGGCATCGCCTCCGACCGTAGCCACATGGGCTTTTTCGAGCAGATACATCGCAAAGTCGGAAGAGTTGGCCACTACGGTCTCGCCATCGGTCTTTCCGAAGAACGAGCTGCACTTTGGGAAGAGGTAGAAAGCTCCCTGCGGCACGTTCACCTCAAGTCCCGGAATGTCCTTGGCGAGCGACACGATGAGGTCGCGGCGGCGTTCGAAAGCCTTGCGCATATCCTCCACGCAGTCTTGGCTTGCGATGTAGGCGGCCTCGGCGGCCTTTTGGCTCACGGAGCAGGGGCCGCTGGTGTATTGTCCCTGCAACTTGTTGCACCCTTTGGCTATCCATTCCGGCGCGGCAATGTAGCCTATGCGCCAGCCGGTCATGGCGTAAGCCTTGGAAACTCCGTTGACCACTATTGTGCGTTCTTTCATTCCGTCAAACTGGGCGATGCTTTCGTGCTTGCCTACATAGTTGATGTGCTCGTAAATCTCGTCGGCCAAGACAAACAAGTCGTCGTGGCGCAGTATAACATCGGCCAGTCCGCGCAGCTCGTCTTTTGAATAAACGCTTCCTGTGGGGTTGCTTGGCGAGCATAGAATGAGCATTTTTGTCTTGGGGGTGATTGCCGCCTCAAGCTGTTCGGGTGTCATCTTGAAGTTTTGGGCAAAGCCTGCCTCCACTATTACGGGCACGCCACCGGCCAGTTTGGCCATCTGCGGATAGGAAACCCAGTAGGGAGCCGGCACGATTACCTCGTCGCCACTGTTTACCAAGGCCATTATAGTGTTGCAGACGCTCTGCTTGGCTCCATTGGACACCACTATTTCGTTCACTCCATAGTCGAGTCCGTTCTCGCGCTTCAGCTTTTCGACTATTGCCTTGCGCAGGTCTGCATAGCCTGTCACGGGCGAATACCTTGAGTAGTTCTCGTCAATGGCCTTTTTGCCGGCCTCTTTTATATGGTCTGGTGTGTTGAAATCCGGCTCGCCGACGCTCATGTTGATTACGTCCAAGCCTTGTGCTTTCATCTCTGAACTCTTTTGCGACATGGCCAAAGTGGCTGATGGCGCAAGCCTTTGCAGACGGTTTGATAATTGTGCCATAGTGTTATTGTTGTATTTGTTTGTTCTTCTTTTTTCTGAATTATTTGATGTGCAGGAGGTGTCCCATGCGGTCTTTCTTTGTTTTCAGATACTTGTAGTCGTATTTGTTGGGGGTTATCTCTATCGGGACGTTCTCCACAATCTCCAGTCCATAGGCTTCCAGTCCCACGCGCTTTGTGGGATTGTTGGTGAGCAGCCGCATCTTGTGCACTCCGAGCTGCCTCAGTATCTGTGCTCCGCAGCCGTAGTCGCGCTCGTCGGGCTTGAAACCGAGGTGGACGTTGGCATCCACGGTGTCGTAGCCCTCCTCCTGCAGCTTGTAGGCGGCAATCTTGTTCATCAAACCGATGCCGCGCCCTTCCTGTTGCATATACACGAGCACGCCCTTGCCCTCCTTGTCTATCATCTCCATGGCTTTGTGCAACTGCTCTCCGCAGTCACAGCGGCAGCTGCCGAGTATGTCGCCCGTGGCACACGATGAGTGAACCCTCACGAGGATTGGCTCGTTGTCTTTCCACTCGCCCTTTACCAGTGCGAAATGCTCCAGGCCGTTGCTTGTCTGGCGGAAAGGTATCAGTTTGAAGTGGCCGTATTTGGTGGGCATGTCAACCGTGTTGCCCACTTCCACCAGCGTCTCGCGCTTCAGTCGGTAGGCTATAAGGTCTTTTATGCTGATGATTTTCAGTCCGAACTTCTTGGCAAAGGCTTTCAGGTCGGGCAGGCGTGCCATGGTTCCGTCGTCGTTCATTATCTCCATGAGCGCACCCACGGGATACAAGCCTGCCAGTTTGCACAAATCTACGGCAGCCTCGGTGTGTCCCGAGCGTCTCAGTACGCCGTTGTCCTGGGCATACAGAGGGTTGATGTGCCCCGGTCGGCCAAATGTTTGCGGCGTGGAAGCGGGGTCGGCCAGAGCCTTTATGGTAGCGGCACGGTCGGCAGCCGACACACCGGTGGTGCATCCCTCCAGCTTGTCTATGGTGACGGTAAACGGAGTGCCGAGCACCGACGTGTTGTCAGCCACCTGATGCGGCAGGTCAAGTTCCCTGCTTCTGTCTATAGTCAACGGCGCGCACAACACACCGCGTGCGTTCTTTAGCATGAAATTCACCTTTTCGGGCGTTATTTTCTCTGCGGCTATGATAAGGTCTCCCTCGTTTTCGCGGTCCTCATCGTCCACTACTATCACAAATTCACCGGCCTTGAAGTCTTCAAGAGCCTCCTCTATTGTGCTAAGTCTGAAATCGTCCATACAATATATTATATATAATAAGGTATTAACGCAGTTGCTTTATAGTCTCGATGCGCTTCACTATCCTCTCGTTGGTCTGCCTTATTGTCTTCAAGTCTCGTGACAGGCGCAGTCTGAACCGCCACATGCGCAGGTAGAAGAAAGCTCCCAGGGGCAAAACCACGCCTGTGGCTATGTTGAGAGCACGGCTTCTGAACGGTCTGGTGTGTGCGTGGGTGGCAACTACGGGGTAGTTGTTCAGTTCGGCCAGCACTATGCCGTCACGGGAGTTCGACAAGTCTTCGATAACGCTTTCCAGTTCTTCGTTTATCTGCCTTATGCGCTGGTCGTCCCCTTGTCTGAAGAACACCTTTATGGGGTTTGGTGCTCTCAGGAGGCTGTGTTCCTCCGAATACTCCGCCACTTCGGCTGTTATGCGGCTGAGTGCCTGTGCGTCGGTGGTGTAGTCGGGGTCGTTTATTATCACCTCCTTTTTATATATGTGCCTCTTTGTGCGTATTCCGAGCACGGCACAGGCTATGCTGCGGTACAGTTCCATGTTGAATACCGCCGAGTCCTTGTTGGCTTTGTATGTGAAGAACATCGCCACTGGTGTCAATACGGCCGTGGAAATCCACTTTCCGAACCACACCGTCCAGTTTCCGTCGCGTGCCATCCGCATTCCGGAGTTTTCAAAGATGTAGTAGACGATGAACACCAGTACGGATATTATTACCGGCACACCCAGTCCGCCCTTGCGGATGATGGCTCCGAGGGGTGCGCCGATGAAGAAGAATATCAGGCACGACAGCGACAGCGATATTTTGTTTATCGCTTCTATCTCGTGGGTGCGCTCCACGCGCCAGAGACTCTTCGTGTAGTCGCCCTTCATGGCTATGTCTGCCGCATCCATCTGCACGTTGTTCAGAGCCGCCGTCACCGCGCTGCGCCTCGTTTCATGGTCGGTGCGTGCTATCACGGTGTCTATGTCCGTCCGTCCTGCCGCCACTTCCCTCACGACTTTGGCCGAGTCCGTTGCCGTAAGGGTCGGTCTGTAGTATGTAGTCCGTTGCGCCTGTGCGTAGAAAGAGCGGCCCACGCTGTCGTTGAACGTCCGTATGGAGTCGAGGTCATGGCGTATTTTGCCCATGCTCTTCGACTGTGCGCTGTTGGAAACTCCCGCCACATCGGCCATGTTGAAGCCTCCGTCGAAGTCGAGCACTATCCTCTTGCGGGCAAAGGTTTCGCGGCGGTAGGGCACATTGGCACTTCCGGCCAAGTCCTGCGACTGCATGTTCTCAAACCACTCTCCGCTGTACAGCGTCAGCAGCAGGTGTTTCTTCTCGGCCGTTGACTGCATCGTGCCCGAATCCGCAAGGATTATGGCCGCATCCTCGTAACTGCCGTTCATCTTGTATATCATTATGCCGTAGAGCTTGCCCGTCTCCAGGTCTTTCTTCTGCACGTAGAGGTTGCAGTTGGGTATTCCGTCATAGAATATTCCCTCTGGTATTTCCAGCTCCGGGTTTTTCTGCTTCATCGAGAGCAGCAGCTGCCCGAACTGCTTGTTCGACTCTGGCCCTATGACGTTTTGGAAATAAAACGAGCAGCACGCCACCAGCGACACTATCACTATGAGTGAGCGCATGGCCTGCATCAGCGATATTCCTGCAGCCTTGATGGCTGTTAGCTCAGAACTTTCGCCGAGGTTGCCAAACGTTATGAGCGACGACAGGAGAATGGCCAGCGGAAAAGCCTGGGGCATGAGCATTATGCCCATATACCAGAAGAACTGCGCAAGTATCTGCAGCGACAGACCCTTGCCTATCAGCTCGTCAACATAACGCCAGAGAAACTGCATCATCAGCACGAACTGACAAATGAAGAATGTCCCGACAAACAGCAGTCCGAACTGCTTGGCTATGAATATGTCTAACTTCTTGATACGGAACATCGGTGTCGTCTTTCCCTTGTGTGCGCTGGTGTCAATCTGCAAAATTAACACAAAAAGGCAACAGTGGGCAGCTTTACCCCTTAGTTTTTTGTTTTTTTATGTTTCAACTTTTCCCATTCGTCATTCTTCATTTCTCATTC